>CAYIQU010000056.1:0-7878 GCA_964365645.1 uncultured Hyphomicrobiales bacterium
GGCGTATTCGCGCAGCACGTCGGCTTCCAGTTCCGCCTCGTTCAGGCGGCAAGAGACCACGTCGCGCAAACTCACCATGTCGACGGCCCGGCCCGCGTCCACCACCGGCAGGTGGCGGATATGGCGCTTGTCCATCAGCCGGGCCGCGTCCTTGACCGCCGTGGCGGCGGTGCAGGTGACGACGTCCTTGGTCATCAGGACGCTGACCTTGCTTTTGCGCACGCCGTCCTTGCTCTCGGCCAGGCCGCGGATGATGTCGCGCTCCGACACGATGCCGACCAGATGGCCCTCCGCGTCGACCACCGGCAGGGCGCCGACCTTATGACGATGCAAAAGGCCGACCACCATCTGCACGGTATCGTCCGCCCGGCAGGTGATCAGCGGCGCGGCGCGCGCCTTCAAAATCGAGCCGATGGTTTGTTGAGCCATAGTGCGAAGCCTCCCATTCCCCAAACACACGATATTATTAAATAGTTCTAATTTGCTAATATAAGGGGATTCGGAATCGCGCTCAACAGGGGTGAGATTCGCCATTCAGGATCAAGGCGTTAGAGCCTGTGCGGGGACAGATCGCGGATCGAGGGGGCGGTGCCGCACAGGGGGCAGCCGGGGTCGGCGGGCACGCGGATCTTGCGGGTCTCGGCCGACAGGCCGTCGCACAGCATCAGCCAGCCCGACAAGCCCTCGCCGATGCCGAGAATTTCCTTCAGCACCTCGGTCGCCTGGATCGAGCCGATGGCGCCGCACAAGGCGCCCAAGACGCCCGCTTCCGCGCAGGACGGAATTTCGCCCGGCGGCGGCGGCTCGCGGAAGATGCAGCGATAGCAAGGCCCGTGGGTTCCGTCGGCGCGCCGCTCGTGGGCCTTGAAGGTGGCGATTTGGCCGTCGAAGCGCAGGATCGCGCCCGAGACCAGCGTTTTTTTCGCCAGGTAGCACGCGTCGTTGAGCAGAAAGCGCGTCTCGAAGTTGTCCGAGCCGTCGGCGACGACGTCGTAGCCCTTGATGATGTCGAGCGCGTTGGCCGCGTCGATCCGTTCGGGATACGTCACCACCGTCACGTCGGGGTTGATGCCGGCCAGCATCTGCCGCGCGCTGTCGACCTTGGGCTCGCCGATGCGCGCGGTCGTGTGCACGATCTGGCGTTGCAGGTTGGACAAGTCGACGACGTCGGCGTCGATGACGCCGAGCGTGCCGACGCCGGCCGCCGCGAGATAGAGCAGCAAGGGCGAGCCCAGCCCGCCCGCGCCGACGACCAGGACCTTGGCGCGCAACAGCCGCGCCTGGCCCTCGCCGCCCACCTCTTTCAAAAGGATATGGCGGGCATAACGGCGGATCTGGGTTTCGCTTAAATCCAAAAGACGAGTCCCTTCACTCCAACCCGGGCAGTCCCTCGAACAGCGCGGTCGACAAATAGCGCTCGGCGAAGCTGGGCAGGATGGCGAGAACCGTTTTGCCCGCCATGTCGGGCCGGGCCCCGATCTCGAGCGCCGCGGCGATGGCGGCGCCCGACGAAATGCCGACCGGCAGGCCCTCGATCTTGGCGGCGCGGCGCGCGGTCGACAGCGCCGTCTCGTTGGCGATCCGCAGGACCTCGTCGATTTGGCTGGTGTTCAGGATCTTCGGCACGAAGCCCGCGCCGATGCCTTGGATCTTGTGCGGCCCCGGCGGCCCGCCGGAAAGGACCGCGCTGTCCTCGGGCTCGACCGCGATCATGCGCAAGGACGGGCGGCGGGGCTTTAAAACTTCGGCGATGCCGGTGAGCGTGCCGCCGGTGCCGACGCCGCTGATGATGACGTCGACGTTGCCTTGGGTGTCGCGCCAGATTTCCTCGGCGGTGGCGCGGCGATGAATCTCGGGGTTGGCCGGGTTCTCGAACTGCTGGAGCATGACCGAGCCGGGGTGCTCCTTCAAAAGCTCGCCCGCCCGCTCGATGGCGCCGCGCATCCCCTTGGCGGCGGGCGTCAGGACGATCTCGGCGCCCAGGATCGCCACCATCTTGCGCCGCTCGACCGACATGCTTTCCGGCATGGTCAGGATCAGCCGGTAGTCCTTGGCCGCGCAGACGAAGGCGAGCGCGATCCCGGTGTTGCCCGAGGTCGGCTCGATCAGCACCGCGCCGGGCTTGATGCGCCCGTCCCGTTCGGCGGCCTCGACCATGGCCAGCCCGATGCGGTCCTTGACCGAGCCCATCGGATTGAAGAATTCGCACTTGCCGAGAATGTCGGCCTTGCAGCCGGCCTCGCGCGCGAGTTTCGCCAGGCGAACGATGGGCGTCGCGCCGATGGTGTCCAGGATCGAGTCGTAGACGCGGCCGCGAAGCTCAGGCGAGGAAGCATGGGGCATGGGTCGGTATCCGTTCGGGTTGGGGGCCAAAAGAAATCAGATGGTGAAGTCCAGGTTCTTGCGTCCCTCGCTGGCGATGCCGGCGGCGCGGGCGCGTTCGCACAAATCCTCGATGGTGACGCCGTCGAGCCGGCCCATGACGTGTTCCTGCAATTCGCCCCACAGGGGCCGGACCACCTTCTGGCCCAGCGCCGAGCCGTCGACCTCGCCCGCCGGTTCCTCGGGCGTTTCCAGGGCGCGCACCACGCGCACGATCTCGCCCACCGAAATCCGCCGGCGCTCGCGCGCCAGGCGATAGCCGCCGCGCGGGCCGCGCACGCCGACCAGGATTCCGGCGTGCACCAGTTCTTGCAGCGCGCGTTCGAGATAGCGCTTCGGAATCCCCTGGCGGCGGGTGATTTCCTGGCTCTGCACCGGTTCGGGCCCGGCGTGATGGGCGATGTCGAGCACCGCCTCGATGGCGAACAGGGTTTTGCGCGACAGTTTCAACACGGGCGCTCAGCCTTTGTTCCGGGCGGCGACGCCGGTCGAGCCGAAACCGCCCGCGCCGCGCGCGCTCTCGGGCAGGGTCGCGCATTCCCGCCAGCGCGCGACCTCGACGCGGGCCAGCACCAGTTGGGCGATGCGCATGCCGCGCTCGACGGTGAAATCGTCGGACCCCAAGTTGGCCAGGATCACTTTCACCTCGCCGCGATAGTCGGCGTCGATGGTGCCGGGCGCGTTCAAGACCGTGAGGCCGTGGTTCAGCGCTAGGCCCGAGCGCGGGCGGACCTGGGCCTCGAAGCCCTCAGGGATGGCCAGGGCGATTCCGGTCGGCACGGCGGCGCGCTCGCCGGGCTTCAAGACCAGGGCGCGCTCGACGGCGGCCAGGAGATCGGCCCCGGCGGCGAGCTGGGAAGCATACGCCGGCAACGGCAGTCCTTCGCCGTGGGGCAGGCGTTGGACGGCGACCTCGACGCTCATCGTTTCGTTTCCTTGGGCTGGCCTTTCTTGAGCAGGGTCTCGGCGATGCGCTGGGCGAGCCGGGTCGCGATCGCGTCCTTGGTCGTCTTGGGCCAGGATTCGGCCCAATCGTGGGTGACCAGATGGACGGTGTTCATGTCGCTGCCGAAAACGGCGGCTTCCTTCGAAACGTCGTTGGCTAAAATCCAGTCGCAGCCCTTGGCCAGGAACTTGGCGCGGGCCTTGCGGATCAAATCCTCGGTTTCGGCGGCGAACCCGATCAGCAGTTTCGGCCGGCGCTTGCCGGCGCGGGCGAGCGTTTTCAGGATATCGGGGTTTTCGACCAGGGCCAGGCCGGGCGGGCCGCCGGGGCCTTTCTTGATCTTGGTCTTGGCCGGGCTCGCCGCGCGCCAGTCGGCGACGGCCGCCGCGCAGACGGCGACGTCGGCGGGCAACGCCCGCTCGCACGCCTTCAGCATCTCGCGCGCCGACTCGACGTGGATCGTCTGCACGCCCGCGGGATCGGGCAGGGCGACCGGCCCCGTCACCAACGTGACGCGCGCGCCGGCGGCGGCCAAGGCCCGCGCGATGGCGTGGCCCTGCTTGCCCGACGAGCGATTGGCGATGAAGCGCACCGGGTCGAGCGCCTCCCAGGTCGGGCCGCTGGTCACCAGCGCGTGCCGGCCGGTCAATGTCGCGGAAGACGCGCCGCCTTTTTTCAAGAACGCGGCGACGGCCTCGGCGATGTCGTGGGGCTCGGTCATGCGGCCCGGTCCCCATTCGCCGCAGGCCATGTCGCCTTCGGCGGGGCCGATGAACGTCACGCCGCGTTTCTTCAGCGTCTCGACGTTGGCCTGGGTCGCGGCGTGTTGCCACATGCGCACGTTCATGGCGGGCGCGGCCATGATCGGCTTGTCGGTGGCGAGCAAAAGCGTCGCGGCGAGCGAGTCGCACAGCCCGGCGGCCATCTTGGCGAGAACGTCGGCGCTGGCCGGCGCGATCACGACGACGTCGGTTTCGCGCGCCAGCCGGATATGGCCCATCTCGTGCTCGTCGGTGAGCGAGAACAAATCCTCATAGACCTTGTCGCCGGACACCGCGCCCAGCGCCAAGGGGGTGACGAACTCCTTGCCGCCGCGCGTGAGAACGCAGCGCACGGCGAGGCCGCGCTCCTTCAGGCGGCGCACCAGCTCGGGCGTCTTGTAGGCGGCGATGCCGCCCGTCACGACCAGCAGTACCCGCCCTTGCACACTATTATATGCGGGCGCGGTCCGGCGGGCGGCTTTGCGGGGCGGTTTTTTGGCCACGGGGCGGGTCCTATTTTCACAGCCCGGAAGGAATATCGGGCGGCGGCGCGCGCGCCGCGTGGTTCTTTCCTATTTAACGAGCGGACTGTGTGGATAGGCTACAGCCCTGTGGCTCCGGGTTCAAGCCCGGCGGGCGAAACTTGTTTTTACGGTTGGGCCAGGGACCTCAGCCAATCGAGAACGATCCCGACGCTTTCACTCGGGGTTTCGACATGTCCCCCCGGAAGCTCGACGTAGCGGCTTTTGGGGTGGGGCGGGATTTTGTCGTAAATGGCCGTCTTGCCGGTGCCGAACAGCGAATCTTGCCGGCCGATGGCCCAGAACACGGCGGTATCCGGCTTGATTTTGGGCGCGTTCAGGCTCATCGCCCCCATGCCTTCGGGATCGAAGTAGCTGAGAAAAATTTTCGGCGTCGCACGCTTTCCCAACTGGCGCCCCTGATTCAAATCGGTGAATTCGAAGGCCGCGTCGCCCTGGCCGTCCGCAAGCAGCCTTTTGGCGCTAAACACGTTGTCGGCCATGGCGCCGCGGAACCGGCCCATGTCGGGAACGTGTCCCGGCGCCAGCGCCAGGATTCCCGTCACGCCGTTGCGCGTCGCGCCGTAGGCCAAGCTGGCGTTGGCCCCGAAGCTGTGTCCGCCGACGACAATACGAACCGCGCCCCTGCCCTTCAGCTTGGCGACGGCCTTGTCTATTTCCGTCATGGCGTCCTCGTAGGACACGTCGTAATTCCGGTTTCGCGACCAGGGCATGGTCGGCATCTCCAGCGCGACGTCCGCGCTCTCCAGCGCGAGGGAAAGCTTGTAGAGGGGGCGATCCTCGGGCGCGCCCCACTTCCCGTGCATGAAGACGACGCCGAAGTTGTGCTCTTTCAGGCTTTCAGCCGGCGCCGGGGCCGCGTAGACGAAAGCCGCGATCAGAACCGAAATTACCGAGACGAAACGGCGCATGGCTTTCTCTCCCCCGCGCGGCATAAGAAATTTACAGCCGCCAGCCCCAATGCAGCGCGGCGATGCCGCCCGAAAGATTGCGATAGCCGACCCGCTCGAAGCCGGCGTCTTTCAGCATGGCGGCGAAGGCGTCCTGGGGCGGAAAGCGGCGGATGCTTTCGGCGAGGTACTGGTAGGCCTCGCGGTCGTCGGCGATTGTCGCGCCCAGCGTCGGCAGCACCTTGAACGACCAGGCATCGTAGAGCCGGTCCAGGCCGGGCAGCGACAGGCGGCTGAATTCCAGGCACACGAACCGCCCGCCGATTTTCAGGGCGCGGAAGGCCTCATTCAAGGCCCGGTCCAGGTGCGTGACGTTGCGCAGGCAAAAGGCGCTGCCGGCGACGTCGAAGGACCGGTCGGCGATCTCCAGGTTTTCGGCGTCGCCCACGGTCCAGGCGATGCCGCCGTCGATCTTGCGTTTCGCCGCGCGTTCCTGCCCGACCGCGATCATGTTGGGGTTGGCGTCGACCACCGTCACCGGCCCGCCGCCCGCCGCCCGCCACAAGAACGCGATGTCGCCGGTGCCGCCGCCGATGTCGAGGTACGTCCGGTCCGGGCGGGGGTGCAAGCAATCGATCATGGCCCGCTTCCAGGCGCGATGAATGCCGAGACTCATCAAGTCATTCATCAAGTCGTAGCGGGTCGCGACCGAATCGAACACCCGGCGCACCAAGGGCGCCTTGGCCTTCGCGTCCACGGTGCGAAAGCCGAAGTGGGCGGTCTTGGGTTCGGCCTGGGGTTCGGTCTGGGGTTCGGTTTTGGCTTTGGCCATGGCCAAGATCGTAGCCTTAGCCCGGGGGCTTCGGCTAGCCTCTCCGTCCCATGCCCGAATTGCCCGAAGTGGAAACCGTTCGTCTCGCCCTGGCGCCTGTGTTGGCCGGGCGTCGGATCGCGCGCGTTCACGTCCGCAAGCACGATCTGCGCGTGCCGTTGCCCCACGATTTCGCCGCCCGCCTGACGGGGCGCAAGGTTCGCGCCGTCGAACGCCGCGCCAAGTTCCTGCGGGCGCGGCTTTCCGGCGATCTCACCTTGGTCGTTCACCTGGGCATGTCGGGCCGGGTTCGGATTTTCAAGAAAAACCCGCCGCCGCCCGAAAAGCACGACCACGTCGAATTGGAAACCGATAAGGGCTGCGTGATCCGCTACCACGATCCGCGCCGCTTCGGCCTGATGGCCCTGATCGCGGACAAGGACTTGGGTTCCCATCCCTGGTTCCGCGCGCTGGGGCCCGAGCCGCTCGATCGCGCGTTCACCGGGGCGGTCCTGGCCCAGCGCCTCAAGGGGCGCAAGACATCGCTCAAGGCGGCGCTGATGGATCAGCGCACCGTGGCCGGGCTCGGCAACATATACGTGTCCGAGGCGCTCTTTCGCGCCGGTCTTTCACCGAAGCGTGGCGCGGGGACGGTGCGCGGCAAAGACGTCGCTTCCCTCGTGCGCGCGATCAAGGCGGTGCTCAAGGCGGCCATCGCGTCCGGCGGGTCGAGCTTGCGCGATCACCGCCAGCCGTCGGGCGAGCTGGGATATTTCCAGCACCGCTTCGCCGTCTACGACCGCGCCGGCCGGCCTTGCCCGGGCTGCACCTGCAAGGTCGCCGAAACCGGAGGCGTGCGCCGGATCGTCCAGGGCGGGCGGGCAACCTTTTATTGCCCCCGCAAGCAGCGGTGAATTTCGTCGGTTCTAGTGATCCTCCTGGCCCGGTGCTATAACGCCGCCCCATGACCCCGACCCCCCTTTTCGCCGCCGCTTTCGCCTTGGTCCTGGTTTTGGCGTCGCCGGTGCCGGCCGGCGCGCAATCGTCGCCGGTGCCGGCCGGCGCGCAATCGTCGCCGGCCCCGACTTCGGTCCCGGCCGAAGAGAGCGTTTTCCTCTCGGTGGTCGAGGACGTTCCCCTGATGCCGGGCCTGGTCGAGGACGAGGCCAGCGCCGTCGTCTTCGACGCCGCGCAAGGGCGCATCGCCGAAACCGTCGCCGCCGGTTCGCCCGGCCGGGCGGCGGTGCTCGCCTTCTACGCCGAAACCCTGCCCGCGCTCGGCTGGCGCGCCGACGGCGAGGCGCGCTGGGCGCGCGAAGGGGAAATCCTGTCGCTGGAATTCGAGGACGCGCCCCCCGGCGCGAAAGCCGGCGCGAAACAAGACGGCGGCGCCAAGGGCATCGCCGTCCGCTTTTCCCTATCCCCCGCCAATCCCCGCTGAAGGGCGGGGCGCGATCCCACCAGGAGGTATTCCCATGGCTTACAACACCCTCATCGTCGAAACGCGCGGGCCCGTCGGGCTCATCACCTTCAACCGGCCCAAGGC
>CAYIQU010000057.1:0-7797 GCA_964365645.1 uncultured Hyphomicrobiales bacterium
CCCCCCCCCCCCCCCCCCCCCCCCCCCCCCCCCCCCCCCCCCCCCCCCCAGGCCCGTCAACCCCGCGCCGCCGGAACGAATTCGGTTACAATTCGGGCGCGAATCGATCCAGAATCCCGTCCGATAACTCCATGATTCTGGGGCCATCCGTCCACAACAGGGCGCACGTCACGGCGCGGCCCGGAAAGGCCCTGGCGAGCAAGGCCCGATACAGCGCCATCTGGCGCAGATAGATTTCGGGCACGTCCGATTCGGCCTCGGGCGGCGGGCGATGGGTTTTGTAGTCCAGAACCGAAACCCGGTCGGCCGCGACCGCCAGCCGGTCCACCTGCCCGGCAACCACCGCCGCGCCCACTTTGCCGATGATCGGCACCTCGGCCCTGGAGCCGGGTCCGAACAGATGCCGGAACGCGGGGTTATCGACCACGCCCAGCGCCTCGGCGGCGTATTCGACGCGGGCGTCTTCGGGCACATCGGCGGCGGCGAAGGAAAGCCAGCGCCGCGCCGCCTCGGCGCGACGATCCGCGGCCACGGCGGGAAGGTGCTGCAACAAGCGATGGATCAGCGTGCCGCGCCGGAACCGCCGACCCTGGTCCGGGCCGAGCGGCGAGCGCGGCGCGGGTTCCCCGCCCGCCGGGCGCGAAGGCGCCAGCACGCGCGGCGGCGTCGGTTCGGGCGGCGGCGACGTTCGCGCCCAGGGCGGCAGCGGGTCGAACGGCCCCGCGTCCGCGACCGCTTCCTTGTCCGGCTTCGGCTCTTTCGTCTGCGGCGCGGCCAGCCGCAAAACGGCCGTGCTCGCCGTGACGCCTTCTTTTTTCAGAAAAGCGTCTTCGACCGTTTCCGCGCTCGCTTCGATGCCGGCGCGGACCAGTTCGTACCAAGTGCCGGCGGGCGGCGCGTTCCTGGTCTGCCAGCCGCAGATATAAAGACGATCCTCGGCCCGCGTCATGGCGACGTAGAGCAGCCGGCGATATTCCCTCTCGCGCGCCGCCGTCGCCCGTTCGCGCAAGTCTTCGGCGACGCTTTCGTGAAACGCGCGCGACGGCGGCCAGAGGGGAACTTCGTGGGGCAAGCCCTTCCCCTTTTCGTCGCCCGGCTCGACCCAGAAGAATTTCGGCGCCTGGCGCGGCATCTGCAAGGTGTCGGGCAGGAACACCACCGGCGCCTGGAGGCCCTTGGCCCCGTGAACGGTGATGACGCGCACCGCGTCGCGGGACCCGTGTTCCAAATCGCGCTTGACCTCGACCGCGCCGCTTTCCAGCCAATGCAGGAACCCTTCCAGCGACGGCGGATGGCCGCGCTCGAAGGCGAGCGCGAGATCGAGAAAGACCGTGATCGGGTCGTCGGCGTCGGGGCCTAAGCGCGCCAGCAGCTTTTCCCGCCCGCGCCGGGGGCCGAGAACGTCGGCGTAGAGTTCGAACGGGGCGACGAAATCGACCCGCGCCAGCAACGCGCCCAGTTCGTCGCGCGCGCGGGCGAAGCCCTTGTCCGCGCCCGCCCGAGCGTTCAGCGCCCGCCACAGGCTGCCCGGCCGGCCGGCGTCGGGACGATTCCACGCGAGACGGAACAGATCGTCCTCGGACAACCCCAGCAGCGGGCTTTTGAGAACCGTCGCCAGGGTCAGGTCGTCCTCGGGCAGCAGCAGGAAGCGCCCCAGCGCGATCAAGTCCATGACCGCGATGTGCTCGGTCAAGACCAAACGGTCGACGCCGGCGACGGGAATCGACAGCTCCTTCAGGGCGCGAACCAGCGCGTCGACGAACGAGGTTCGGCGGCGCACCAGCACCATCACGTCGCCGGCCCGGATCGCGCGGCCGCGCGCGGGCAGCGTTTCGCCCGTGCGGATCATGTGGGCGATGCGGCGCGCGATCAGGCGGGCGAGCCGCACCGGGGGCGAGTCGCCCGACAGGCGCTCGACGGGCGGCTTCCACGCCGGCAGGTCGTCGGCGGGCCTGGGAACGACCGGCGGCCACAACTCCACCAGGCCGGCCTGCCCGGCGCGAAAGGCCTGGTGACGGATCGCGCCGCCGTCGAGGGCGACGCCGTCGGCGGCTTCGGGCCGGGCGAAGGTGGCATCGACGGCGTCCAGCACCGTCTGCACCGAACGGAAACTGACGTTGAGATCGACCGTGCGCCAGGCGCGCCGCGCGGCCTCGGCTTTTTTCGCGAACAGCGCGCGCATGTCGAGAAACGCGTTCGGGTCCGCGCCTTGGAAGCCGTAAATGGATTGCTTCACGTCGCCGACCGCGAACACGGTGCGCGGCGCCTTGGCTTGGGCCTCGTGCGCGCCGGCGCCGGCGAAGAATTCCGCCGCCAATTTCTCGACCACCCGCCATTGTTCGGGATTGGTGTCCTGGGCCTCGTCGATCAAGATATGGTCGATGCCGCCATCGAGCTTGTAGAGCACCCACGAGGCGTCGCCCTGAACGGCGAGCAGGCGCCGGGCGGCGTGGATCAGGTCGTCGTAATCGAGCAGCGCGCGGGCGCGCTTGGCCCGGGCGTAGGTTTCATCCAGCGCCCCGGCCAACGTCAGCAGTCCGGCGGTGGCGGCCGCCGTTTCCGCCGCGCGACGGCGGAACACGACGCCGAGCAGGCGTTCGGCTTCGCTGGTCAACACCTCAAGGGCGGCGGGATCGTTCTTCCGCGCCTCCTTCGTCGCCATCCGCTTGCGGGGCGCGGGCGGTTCCTTGGCGAACGTCAGAAAGACGTCGCGATAATCGTCGAACGTCGCGGCGCGATCGGCGCGGGATCGGCCGAGCCACGCGGCGATCGCTTGCCCGCGTTGGGCGTCGCTGTTGTCGGTTTCCGCCAACGCCCGGCCCGCGCGCTTCAGGGCCGCGCCGTCGAAGGCGCCGTCGGCGCACGCCGCCGCGAGGATCGTTTCCGGCGTTTCGCCCGCCTTCAAGCCGAGCACGCCGCGAACCGCCTGGACGACGGCGGCGACCGAGCCGAAATGGGCGAATATCCGCGCCAGCCTGGCCCGGTCGGAGGCCAGCGCCGCCATCAGCTCGGCGAAGTTTTCCTCGTTCACGTGCCGGGTGACGGCGGCCAGCGCCGCGCGCAAGGACCCGTCGACGCCGGTCGCTTCGATCCGGGCGCGGGTGAGCACGTCCTCGCGGGCCTGGCTTAGCATTTCCTCGGAATCGCGTTCGTCCATGACCGAGAAGTGCGGCGCGATCCCGGCTTCGAGCGGGAACCGGCGCAGCAGGGATTGGCAGAAGGCATGAATGGTCTGGATCGGCATGCCGCCCGGCGCGTCGAGAACCCGCGCGAACAGCGTGCGGGCGCGCATGGTTTCCGCCTTGTCGGGCGCGTGGCCGAGAAGCGCGGCCAGGGTTTCGTTCAACTCGGCTTCGGCGCGGTCGGTCCATGCGCCCAGGTGATCGGCGATGCGGGCGGCCATTTCCGCGGCGGCGGCCTTGGTGAAGGTCAGCGCCAGAATCCGCTCGGGCGCGGTTCCTTCCAGAAGAAGCGCGAGGATGCGGTTGGTGGCGAGCGAGGTCTTGCCGGTGCCGGCCGAGGCCGCGACCCAGACCGACGCCGCCGGATCGGCCGCCAGCTTCTGCCCGCGCGCGGCGTCTCGTTCGGCGGCGGCGAGAGTTGCGGTCATTCGTCGCCCCCGTCCTCGCCGGCCGCCCATTCCTTGACCCGAGCCAGGTGCTCGTAATCGCTGAAGCGCGGCGCCTGTTCGGGGCGCGGGCGCGCCTCGTAGGCGGTTTCCGGCTTGGCGAACGTCGCGATCAAGGTTTCCAGCCCTTGGCGGGCCTCGGCGATCAAGGTCCCGGCGTCGGCCTTGACGGGGATGATCTTTCCCGCCGGATCGGTGCCGCCCAGCTTCCAATGTTCCAGCGCGGCGACGGGACCGGGACCGATATCCTTGAACCCGCCCGCTTCGGCGATCAGGGCTTCGAGCGGCAACTGCGGCGCGAAGCCGGCGACGATCTCGCGCTCGCTCGGCGGCGCGCCGGTCTTGTAGTCGATCAGCAGGAGCCGTCCCTGCCCGTCGCGGTCGATGCGATCGGCGTGGGCGGTCAAGATGAACGGCCCGGCCGGGCTTGGAATCGAAATCTCGCCCTTCGCCTCGGTGACGGACGCCGCGAGAGCGCCGCCCGCGCGCCGCTCCGTCTCGACGCCGACGATCCACCGGGCGATGCGTTCGAACCGGGGCCACCAGAACGCCCAGACGCCGGGCCGGTCGAGAACCTGGGCGAAGGCGCGGCGGCCGTGCTCGAGAAGCCTTTCCTCGGCATCGGCGGGCAACGGCGCGGGCGGCGGGCATTCGCGAATGAAGGCCTCGAGGGCGGCGTGAATGAAGGTGCCGTAGCCGGCGGCGTCCGGTTCGGCGTCCAGCGGATCGAGCGGCGCGAGCTTCAAGACATGGCGCGCGTAGACGGCATAAGGATCGCGCATCCACGCCTCGATCTGGGTGACGGACAGCTTCGTCGGCCGCGCCGCGACCGGCGGCGTCGGCGCCGGCCGGGGCAAGCGGATGTCTTCCGCCGGCGCGTCGAGAAGGGTTTGCCAGTGCGGCCACTCGCGATTGCCGGTGAAGGGCGCGCAATCGGCCCCGCGCACCAGGTTCTCGATCCGGAGCAGCCAGCGCGACGGCACCGTCGGCGTGCCCTCGATCCGCGCGCTGCGGGTGAGATAGACCGTGGACGCGGCAAACGCCTGCGCGAAATCGTGCGCCGAAAGGCCGATGCGGCGTTCCGGCGCGGGCAAGCCGAACCGTTCCATCATCGGCCGGCTCATCCACGGACTCGCCGCCGCGTCGGGAGGCCAGGTCCCTTCGTTCAAGCCGCCGAGAACGAGAACGTCCGCGTGCTGCAAGCGGGCTTCCAGCAGGCCCCAGATGTGCACGCGCGGGTGCAGGCCGTGGCGCGGGTGCACCGCGCGGCCGGCGATCAGGGAATCGAACAGGCCGGGATAGGCCGCGCCTTCGATGGCGTCGATGGCGTCGGCCGCCTGGATCAGCTCGGCGGCGAAATCGGCCGCCGCCTCGCCCGCCTCGCCCGCCCACAGCCGCAAGGCGCCGGGCCGGTCGCCTTCGCCGGCGGCAAGCGCCTCGGCCGCCGCGATGTGCGCGCCGGCGAGGTCCTTGAGGGCGACCTTGGGCCGGCGCGCGAGATCGGCGAAATCCTTGAGCGCGCGAATAAGAACGTCGACGACCTCGCCCGCGCGGGCGTCGCCCTCCGCCGCCCGACGCAATCCTTCCAGTCCCGGCGCGGGCCGGGGGCCGCGCAACGCGGCCAGTTCCAGCGCGCGCACCCGGGCGCGGAAATCGCCGGGCGCCCGCCCGCCCGACGCCAAGGGATGCTTCAGCAAGGCGAGCAGCGGCAGGGGCGCGAATTCCTCGGCCGCCGCGCGGGCGAGCAGGCGCAGGAACACGCCGGGCGGCGTTTGATCGAGCGGCCGGCCGGCCGAATCGTCCACCGCTATTCCAAAACGGCCCAATTCCGCCGCGACCCGGCGCGCCAGCGCGCGGTCGGGCGTCATCAGCGCCGCCGTGCGGCCCTGGTCGCCATCCTGCAACGCCTGGCGCAGGATCAGCGCGATCACGCCCGCCTCCTCGTGCGGGGTCGGGCAATCGATCCGCGTCACCCCGTCCAGCGCGCGGGCATGAACCGGTTTCGGCGACGGCCCCGATGCCGCCGGACGCAACGCCGCCGCCGCCAGCCGGGCGCGGTGCGGCAAAGACGGCGCGACGCCGGGGAAATCCCAGTCGGGCACCGCGCCGCGCTCGACGCCGAGCCGCGCCAAAAGCCGCGCCATGCCGTATTGCGGGTGGGAAGGCCCCAACAAGGTCCACGCGTCGTCGTCCAGTTCCCGATCAAGCCCGGGCAACACCACGATCCCGCCGGGCAGCGTCAGAATGACTTCGAGAAGATCGGCGGTCGCGGGCACGCTGCCGGTGGTGCCGGCGGCCACGACCAGGCCCGAAGGCGGACTCGCGCGCCAGGCGGCGGCGCGCGCCGCCAACAGGCGGTTGCGCCGGTCGGCGGCGTCGAGGCATCCCTCCTCGGCCAGCGCCGTGGGCCAAGCCTCGGTGACGATCTTCAGGAATTGGAGCGTCTTCTGCCAGTGCTCGGCGAATTCGTCGGGCACCAGTTTATCGAGACCGGCGAAATCGAGCCGTTCGGTTTGCACGTGATCGAGCAGGCGGGCCAGTTCGCGCGCCAATCCCACCGCCTGATCGGCGGCGGCGTGGCGGGCGGGTTCGGCGCGCACCAGCCGGGCCAGCAAAAGGATGCGGCGAAGATCGCCGATGGCGGGCGGCAGGCCGACGCCGAATTCGTCGGCGGGACATTCGTCGCTCCCGCCGTTGAACAGAAGATCGTCCTCGTCGGCGTCGCCCAGCGGCAGCAGGGCGGGCAGCACCGTCGGCCGGCCGCCGGTGCGGCGCAGAAAGGCCTCGGTCAACGCCCGCGCGGCGCGGCGGGTCGGCACCAGGATTCGGGCGTCGGCCAGCGCCAAGACGTCGTCGCCCGCGCGCGCCAGCAGGCCGGCGGCCAGCGCGTCGGCGAACGGCGCGCCGGCGGGAATGGTGAACAAGCCGGATCGCGCGCCTTTTTTCGTCATCGCCGCCGTTTGCTGACCGGGTAGCGCACCCGCATGTAGTCCTCGGCTTCGGCGAGTCCCCCGGCGGTGCCGACGTGGAACCATTCGCCGTCGTGGATCAATCCGTAAAGGCGCCCCTGCTCGATGGCGCGGTCGTAGAGGACGTTCAGGGAAAACATCCCCGCCGGCGCGTCCTTGAACAGGCGCGGATGAAGAATCTGCACGCCGGTGAACAGATAGGGCGCCGGTTCGCGCTCGGGCCGGCGCTTGAGCCGGCCGTCGGCGTCGACGAAAAAGTCGCCGTCGCCGTCGTAGCCGAACGCGAAGACGGTTTCGTGCAGCAAAAGCAGGCCGTCCATGGTTTCGTCGTTCCAGTGCCGGGCGAGACGGTCGAGCGCGTCGCCCGGGCCGTTCAGCCACAAGACATCGGCGTTGACCGCGAAAAACGGCCCCGCGCCCAGCATCGGCAACGCACGCGCGATTCCGCCGCCGGTTTCCAGCCGTTCGGTCTCGCGCGAGAACGCGATCGTCGGCCGCGCGCGGTCCTTCAGGTGCGCCTCGATCTTGTCGCCCAGATGATGCAGGTTGACGACCGCGCGCTCGACGCCCGCGTCGGCCAGGCGATCCAGCGCCCAGTCGAGCAGCGTCTGTCCGGCGACCGAAACCAAGGGCTTCGGCAGCGTGTCGGTCAGCGGCCGAAGCCGGGTGCCCAATCCCGCGGCGAGCACCATGGCGGTGGCGATGGGCTTCATTGGATCATTCCCTTCCCCGCCAGATCGCGCGACGGAACCGTGCGCCGCTCGGGCGGCAGGTAACGCGCGAGCCATTCCTTCACGCCGCCCAGCGCGGGCCGGTCGAGGTGACGCTCCAGAAGCCGCCACACCCGAGGGATGTGAACGAGATAGTCGGTCTTGCCGTCGCGCAAGGATAGGCGCGTGAAGATGCCGATGACCTTGGCGTGCCGCTGCGCGGCCAAGATGGCGAAATCGTCGGTGAAGGCCGCGCGGTCCAGCGCCGGAAAAGCGGCAAGATAGCGATCCAGCATCGCCGCGACGAGATCGGGGGCGATATCGCGCCGGGCATCTTCCAGCAGCGACATCAGGTCGTAGGCGGCGGGGCCTTCGAGCGCGTCCTGGAAGTCGAGCAGCCCGCACCGGCCGATCCCGTCCCGGTCCTTCGCCACCATCAGGTTATCGACGTGGAAGTCGCGCAGCACCAGCGTCGGCGGCAATTCGGACA
>CAYIQU010000058.1:0-7658 GCA_964365645.1 uncultured Hyphomicrobiales bacterium
GACGACGATTTTCGCATGCGCTTCGTCGACGTCTCGAAGGCGGACGGCGCACATCGAGTCGATGTCTTCATTGATCATCTTGCCCGCGCGCTCGGCCATGTTGTTGAAGAACAGCTGCTTGACTTCTTCCGAGGCGCCCTTGAGGGCGGTGGCGAGAACGTCCTTCTCGACCTGGCGCAGAAGGCGCTGGATGCCGGTGCCGTCGACGCGGATCAGGTCGTCGAAGGTGAACATCAGCGCCTTGATGCGCTCGGCCGACTCACGGTTGCGTTCTTCCAGCGCCGAGATGAAGCGGCTTTCGGTGTTGCGGTCCAGGTTGTTGAAGATTTCCGCCATCATTTCGTGCGAGTCGCGCCGCGCGGTGCGGGCGAGGTTGGTCATGAATTCGGTGCGCAGCGTTTTCTCGACGTGGTCGAGAACCTCCTTCTGCACCGATTCCATGCGCAGCATCCGCATGATGACTTCCATGGCGAAATTCTCGGGCAACATGCCCAGCACGCGCGCCGCGTGGTCGGCCTTGATCTTGGACAGCACCACGGCGACGGTCTGCGGGTACTCGTTCTTGAGGTAATTGGCGAGCACCGCCTCGTTCACGTTGCCCAGCTTGTCCCACATGGTGCGGCCGGCGGGGCCGCGGATTTCTTCCATGATTTGGGAGACGCGCTCGGGCGGAATCGCCTGGGCGAGCAGGCGCTCGGTCGAATCGAAAGAACCGACCAGCGAGCCGGCGGAGGAAAGCTGGTCGGCGAAGTCGACGAACAGCCGCTCGATGACCGAGGAGCTGACCGAGCCGAGCGAGGCCATGACCTGGGACAGTTCCTTGATCTCGTCGTCGTCCATGCGCGAGAAAATCTTGGCCGACTGTTCCTGGCCCAGCGCGAGGATGAAAACCGCCGCCTTCTGGGGGCCGGTGAGTCCGCGGAAATCGTCTTTGGCGCGTGCCATGGATCAGTATGTTCCGTTTTCAGACTTCTTGATACATCCAGGAGCGGATGATGGAGAGAGCCTCCTCGGGATGCTTTTCGACGATCTCGCCGACCTTCTTGACCGAAGAAGCCTTGACTCGTCCTTCGACCCGGTCGATGTCGATCAACTCCTCGAATTGCTCCTCCTCCTCGTCGCCGCCGGGCAACGGCGCGCCGCCCGGGCCGGTCAACGCCGGGGCCTGCATCTGCTGGGCCAAGTGCTGGGCATCCCGCATCAGGCCGGCCGCCGCGCCGGGCAGGGATTCGAGCGCCCGCGAGATCAGCGGCCGCACGACCAGCAACAGCACCAGGACGGCGACGATGCTCAGCACCACGATCTCGCCCAAATGCACGATTTCCTGCTTGCTGAAGCCGAAGAACAACTGGAGCGGCGCTTCGGGCGGCGTCAAGTCGGCGAACGGCATGGAGATGAGTTCGATGCGATCGCCGCGCGCCTCGTCGTAGCCGACCGCGCCGCGCACCAGCGCCGCCATCATCTCCAATTCTTCCTTGGTCCGGGCCTTATAGGTGATCTTGCCGTCTTGCGCTTTATCGTAGGTTCCGTCGACCATGACGGCCACCGACAGGCGCTTGACGGTGCCGGCTTCCTTGACGTGGTTGACGATTTTCTTCGAAATCTCGTAGTTGACGGTTTCCTCGCTGCGGTTCTCGGCGGTTTGCGAGGATTGCCCCTCGGCGGACGTCGCGTTGGGGTCGGGCAGGTTGCCGGTGACGCTGACGCCTTGGTCGGCTTGCGCGTCGCGGCTGTTGGCGGATTGGGACACGGTTTGGGTCGAGCGCACCACTTGGCCCTCGGGGTCGTAGGACTCCTCTTGGGTGGTGATGCGGTCGAAATCCATGCTCGCGGAGACTTCGGCGCGGATTTTGCCGATCCCGACGGTCCGTTCCAGCATCTCGGAGATGGTTCGGCCGACCTGGGTCTCGAAGGCGCGCCGGCGCTCCTCGATCTTGGAGGCCACCCCGGCGGCCGAGGTTGTGTCCTCGAAGCCGCGGGCGAGCAGCGAGCCCTTGTCGTCGACGATCGAAATGCGGTTGGGCAGCAGGCCGGGAACGGCGGACGCGACCAGGTTCTGGACGGCGGCGATCTGTTCGTTGTCCAGGCGCCGGGCGCCCTGCATCGCCAAGACGACGGAAGCGCTCGGCTTCTGCGCCTCGCGGCTGAACAGTTCGCGCTTGGGCAGCACCAGGTGGACCCGCGCGGTGCGGACGCCGGCAATGGTCTGGATCGAGCGCGCCATCTCGCCTTCCATCGCGCGGACCAGATTGACGTTCTGCATGAAGTTGGTCGAGCCCAACGTGTCGGTCTTGTCGAACAACTCGTAGCCGAGCGAGCCGCCGCTCGGCAGCCCTTGCTGGGCCATGGCCATGCGGACCCGGGCGACGCGGTCGCCGGGCACCAGGATGGTCGAGCCGTTCTGCTTCAATTCGAAGGGAATGTTCTGGGATTCGAGGTGCTGGACGATCCGTCCCGAATCCTTGAGCTCCAAGCCGGAATAGAGGGCCGTGTAGTTGGACCCGGCGAAGCGGGTCAGCATGAAGATGAAGAACGCCACCAGGCCCGCGAGCAAGGCGCCCATGATGACGAGGCGCACGATCCCGATATTGCGAATGGCTTGCAGAAAGGTATCCACGTCCGCTCTCCCGTACTGGGCCATGCCGGCGGCGCGTTCCCGATTCCCGAACCGGGGCGCACAGGCGTTCAGCGACCCGAGGCTAGTCAAGAGATCGTAAACAGATAGTTAACGCACAGGAAAAATTTGCCTAGTCCCGCTTTTGGAAAAAGAAGGCAAAGCGTGATTATTATTATTTTTCAATTAGATAAGCTTATTCCGGCCGATTCCGGCGAAATCGGGACAGGGGGGGTGCCGCCCATGGGTAGGCCGTGGGCGGAGAGGGGGTTTGGAAAAGGGAGGGTATTAAGCCGCGCAGGGCGCGGCGGAAGGATCGCCGTCGTCGGAATGGCTTTCGTCGTGCGCCCGGTATTCCTTGATGCGCGTGACGCGTAGGCCCTTGACCCCGAAGTCGTCCAGAAGGCGTTTCCAGCACAGGAATTCGTCCAGCGACAGGCCATAGCGGGTCAAGGCCTCGTCCAGGGAGAGCAGGCCTATTTTGACTCCCGCCACCACGGCGGCCTTGCGGCTGACGACCCAGCGGGTCGTGCCGGGCGGCGGCAGATCGGTCAAAGTCAGCTTGGGCGTCGTATCCCTGCGTTCGGGCGCGAGACCCCGCCTTTCGCTGCGGGGGGCGCTCACGGGGTGGTTTCCAAGTTCGCTCATGACCTAAGCCTTTTCGGGTCTTTATCGATGAATCCTGCGCCGGGCGGGGGGCGTCTCAAATGCTCGAATCGCCCCTTCCGAATCGCGATCTCGACCTTACGGCCCACCCCTTAAAAAACGCCTAAGGAACCGGGCAAAGGGGTTGGAAAACAGGCTTTTTCCCCGGCGGGCTTGCGCGCGGCCCGCTGGAAGCGGGCTCCGCCCGTGAGCGCACGACAAAGAAAAACCGCCCGGGGGCGGGGGACCCCGGGCGGCTGGGAGAGACCCGGCGGGGAGCCGGGACCCGTGGAAAAGACTAGCGTTTCACCTGCATCAGTTGTTCCAGCATCGCGTCCGCGGTGGAGATGATCTTGGCCGCCGCCGAGTAGGCGCGCTGGACGATGATCATGCTGGTGAATTCCTCGCCGATGTCGACGGTCGACTGTTCGAGCGTGGACTGGATGACGGCGCCGGCCGGGCCTGAGTTGGCGACGCGCAGCGTGTAGTCGCCCGAATACTGGGTCTGCGTCCAGACGTTGCCGGATTTGCCTTCCAGGCCGTTGACGTTGGTGAAGGTGGCGATCGGCAGCTGATAGACGGGGCGGGTTTCGCCGTTGTCGAACAGCGCCGTCACCAGGCCGGCTTGCGAGACCTGCACGCCGGCGAAGGTGCCGAACTGCGACCCGTTCTGGGTGATGAACACCGGCGTGTAGCTGGCGCCGAACTGGGTCATGCCGTTGGCCTCGCCGACGGTGCCGAAGTCGAGCGTGATCAGCTTGCTGTTGCTGGCCGCGCCGTCCATGTCCGCCGCGCCGTTGGCGAAGCCCCGGATCTCGAGGGATTTGACGTTGACCGTCGAGAGCAGGCCCGAGCTGGAAAAGACCAGGGCGCTGGCGGTGTTGACGGGGTATGCGGTGGCGTCGGTGTACGTGACCAACCCATCGGGGGAAGTCACAGTGGGTGCGGCGCCGAAACCCGTGGTGATATTATAGGAACCCTTGGATAGGCTCTCCAGGACCAGGGTGTCGATCGTGGTGCCGCCGATGGCGTTGTCGTTGCTGGCGCGGATGCGCACGCCGGTGCCGCTGGCGGCGAAGTCGGGATCCTGGGCTTCGATCGCGGCTTCGAGGTCGGCCAGCATTCCTGGGATCGTGGCGGCGGCCGTGGAGATCGTGGTATTCGCGCCGGTCGAGTCCGCCACTTCGGCCGATTGGAACGTGTAGGTGATTCCGTTGATGGTGATGGTATCGCCGTTGCCGGGCACGGCGCTGAAGGTGAACTGATCGAACTTGGAATAGGCGGTATTCACCTTGTCGACCGTGAACGTGGATTCCTGCCTGACCACGAACGCGCCCGAGGAACTGAGCAGGCCCGCCGGGTTGATGGACATGCTGGCGGTGCCGTCCTCGGTGAAGACGACGGTCGCGGTGTTGTCGGCGCTGACCGCGATCCGGGTGTTGGTGTAGGTGCCGAGCGAGCCGTAATTGCCGTAATCGCTGTCATGGGCCTTGACCGCCGCGACCAGCGAGGCGACATCCTGGGCCAGCGTCGTGTTGGCGCTGATATCGACCTTCTTCAAGGTCGCGGTCGTCGTCACCGAGGCGTTGGAGTCGAATTCGTAGGTGACGCTGTCGATCACCACGGTCGCGCCGTCGGCGGGCCGGGCGGTGAACTCGAGCTGGCCGACGCTTTTGTAGATCAGCGGGGTCGAAGCCCCGTCCTTGATGGTCACGACGGCGACTTTGGTCGGCGGGGAAACGTCCAGGTCCCACTGGTTGTCGCGATTGGTCTTGGTGTAGAGGAAACTGGCCGTGTTGGCGTTGCCGAGGCTGTCGAAGAACTGCACGTCGGTCTTATGGGTTGCGGCGGTCGCGTCGGTGGACGGCAGGTTGGCGCCGATGGCGATGGTGGTGGTGGCCGACGCGCTGCCGCCGACCCGGTTCAGGTTGACCGAGGAAAGGTAGTCGGTCGAGATGATGTTCTGGTTGGCGATGGTCAGGTTCGTGTTGGCCGGGGTGACGACGCCGGCGGCGGTGGTCGGCCAGCCTTGCAGGTAGTACCCGGCGGTGTTGCGCAGATAGCCTTCGTCGTCGGCGTAGAACGACCCGGCGCGGGTGAACAGGTACTGGTCGGCGACGCCGGGCGTGTTGGCCTCGTTGACCACGAAGAAGCCGCGGCCCGAGATGGCGAGGTCGGTCTGGCCGGTGGACGCCTGCAACAGGCCCTGGATGCCGGTGTCCTGGCGCGGCCTCGATTGCACGCCGCCCGCGGAATAGAAGGTCGACGAGGTTTGCTTGGTGACCAGGGTCTGGAAGTTGACCTTGGTGCCCTTGAAACCGATGGTGTTGATGTTGGTGATGTTGTCCGAAATGGCGCCCATCGCGCTGCTCTGCGCGGTCAGGCCGGACACGCCGGAAGCCAATGAACCGAATAGACTCATGATCGCTTCTCCTTCGTTCTGTCCGCGTCAGTCGCGGACGGTTCAGTCTCGTGTTGTCTCACGCCGCCCCGCGACGCGGGGAAATGGTCTCGCCCGCGCGCGGGCTATTGGGTAACCGACTTGATGCCGTCGAGCGGCACCTGGATGTTCTTGCCCATGAACAGCGAAATGGCGCCTTTGTCCGCGCTGGCGCCGTTGACGTAGCCGAAGATCGTGTGTTCGACCGGCAGCAGCTTGCTGTCGCGGTCCTGGGCGGTGACCACGACCGTATAGTCGCCGTCGGGCTGCAGGACGCCGTTCTTGTCGCGGCCGTCCCAGGTGTAGCTGTGCTTGCCGGCGGTCAGTTCGCCGTCGCCGGACGCGACCGTCAGGCCCTTGGCGTTGATGATGCTGACGGTGCTCTTGTTCGCGTTGGTGTTGAAGCTGTAGGTGAACTTCGCGCTGCCGTATTCGAGCGGCACCTTCTGGCCGGTCGCCTCGACCTTCATGCCGATGTAATTGACCAGCGAGGACACTTGCGAGCCCTGCTGCAAGCCGATCAATTTTTCCAGGTTGGCGTTTTGGTGAATCTGCTGCTCGACGCTGGCGAATTGGACCAGCTGCGAGGTGAATTCGGTCGAATCCATCGGATCGAGCGGATCCTGGTGCTTCAGCTGCGTCACCAGGAGATTGAGGAATTTGTTCAGATCGTCCTTCAGCTTGGCTTCCGATTGGGACGCCTGGGACGTTGTCCCGGTCGTTGTCGCGCTGGCGGCGCTGCTGGTCAACATGATGAATATCCTTCAGGCGCGAATATCGACGCGGCCCGGCTGGGCGGTCGGAGTCCACGCCGGCACAATGCCGGCGGTTTCGGGGTCGGCGGCGTTCGTCGCGTCGATGCCTTGGGGCCCGCCGTTCGAGCGGGCGCGGCCCTGGCGTTGGTCGGCGGCCTGCTCGCGCAGGCTGAACTGCAGATTGCCGGCATCGGCGCGCAAGCCGGCGTCCTGCAGGGCGCGGGCCAGATCGCGGGCGTCGCGTTGCAGCAGCTCCAAGGTGTCGGAGCGGTCGGCGGTGACGTGGACGTGGGCGCGGCCGTCGGCGGTGACTTCGATGCGGACGTCGACGCGGCCGAGTTCGGCCGGCCGAAGCTGGATCGAAATCTTGTCGGTGCCGTCCTTGACCGCCTTTTGGATGTTGACGGAAATCTGTTCCAGAATCTCGGCGCGGAACGAACCGGCGGGCCGTTGCGCGGTCTGGGCGGCGTTGGACGCGGCGGTCTGGGCGGCGGATTGGGCGTTGGTCGCGGTCGGCCCGGCGGCGGCTCCCGGGGCCTGGCCGAAGGCGGTGGTCGTGTTTTGAGCGGCGCCGGCGGCGCCGATTTCGGCGCCCGCGCCCGCCTTGAGGATGGCGGTCTGCGGGGCATTGGCGATCTGGGCGACGGCGGCCGGAGCGGCCGCGCCCGTCAGGCCGTTGATGTTGGCTTGGGGATCGGCGGTCGCGGCGTGGGGGGTCTGGGACGAGGCGGATTTGCCGCCGTCGCCGCGCGCCGTCATCGCCGCCAGGGTTGCGGCCGGGCGCGAGATGAGGGTTTTCGCGTCGTCGGCAACGTTCACCTCGACCGCGAGGCGTTCGCCGGGGCCGACCCGCTGGGCCAGATCGGCGGCCTGACGGCCGCGCGCGTCGGTCGCGGGGGCGGAGGATTTCGCGGCCTTGTCGTCGCCGTCGCGCGCCTCCGCGTTATGTTCGGACGTCCGCTTGTCCTCGCCGTTTCGGACGTTCTCCTGGCGAGCCTGATTGCGGGCCAGCCGGGCGAGCGCGTTGGCGATGCCGTCGGCGCGGCGGGGATCGGCGGCCGGGTCGTCGGCGTTTTCGGTCGAGTCTTGCCGCGCCTGATCCTTGTCGGCGACCGGGCGGGGATCGGCGGCCAGGGCGACCAGGACGTTCTGGGCCACGTCCATGGGCGTGCGATCGTCGTCCGGCCGCGTCTTGGCCGCCCGC
>CAYIQU010000059.1:0-7643 GCA_964365645.1 uncultured Hyphomicrobiales bacterium
GCGTGCCTTCGCACGACGCCGCCGGGTCTTTTGTGTTTGGCGCCTCCGCGCCCGGGCGGCGGCGGGCCTGGACGATCAAACCGGGCGCGACCCACTTTTGCCGCGCCGACGCGACCTTGAGAAAGTCGGGCCGCCGTTTCAGGCGCGCAAGCGTGCCGGCCACGGTTAAAACCCCCTAGGCGGAAAGGCGCTTGCGCCCCTTCGCCCGGCGATCGGCAAGAACCTTGCGGCCGCCGACGGTTTTCATGCGCGCGCGAAAGCCGTGGCGGCGCTTGCGGACCAATTTGCTGGGCTGATAGGTTCGTTTCACGGATTTATGGCTCCTGGACGGGCGGAATAGAGGCCGCTGGTATAAGGGCGAGACGGCCTTGAGTCAACGCGGCCCCCGGCTGTTTTTGACCGTTTTACGGGCTTTTTTCCGCCGCCGGCGCGGCCGTTTCCGGCCTCGCGCGGAGGTGACTTTATCTTCGGTTCGCCACGTCGTTTCCTCGCCGAACCGCGCTTCGCCGCCAGGCTCGCAGCCATGACCGATCGTCCCGACCGCCCCCCGCCCGAGGCCCCGCCGCCGCTTAGCGATCCGCGCGGCGATCATTCAAAGGCGGCGGGGATTCGCCCGCCGCCGCGCTTTTCCGCCGCCCGGCTCATCCCGCTCGGCGTTCTTCTCGCCGGCCTCGCGGCCTTTTTCCTCTTCGGGCTTGAGCGCTACGTTTCGCTCACCGCGCTCGGCGCGCATTTCGTCGCCCTCAAAAGCTGGGTCGCGGCGCAAGGAGGCCTCGCGCTCGCGGGGTTCGGCCTGCTCTACGCGCTCGTCATCGCCTTCTCCATTCCGGGCGGGCTGGTGTTGACGCTCGCGGGCGCGATGCTGTTCGGCTGGGCGGCAAACGCCGCCGTGGTTATCGTCTCGGCGACGCTGGGCGCCGCTGCCGTTTTTCTCGCCGCCCGCTTCGGCCTCGGCGAGCCCTTGCGGGCGCGGGCGGGGCCCACCCTCCGGAAGATGGAGGCCGGGTTCCGCAAGGACGCCTTCACCTATCTTCTCGCGCTCCGCCTCGTTCCGTTGTTTCCGTTTTGGCTGGTCAATCTGGCGCCGGCGTTCCTGGGCGTGCGGCTTTCGACCTACGTGCTCGCGACCGCGATCGGCATCGCGCCCGCGACCCTCGTCTTCAGCGTCATCGGCGAGGGCCTGGGCGGCGTGGTCGAGGCCGGCGGCGATATCCGCGCCGACCGGATTTTGACGCCCGCCATGATCGCGGCGCTCGTCCTGCTGGCGGCGCTCGCCCTCGTTCCGGTACTGTTTCGGCGGTGGAAGGCGCGACGCGGCCAAAGCGCGCCGGACGGCGGATCATGACCGAGATTCTGACCCCCGACATCTGCGTGATCGGCGCCGGCTCGGGCGGATTGTCGGTCGCCGCCGGCGCGGCGCGGATGGGCGCCGCCGTCGTCCTGGTCGAGCGCGGCCGCATGGGCGGCGATTGCCTCAATTACGGCTGCGTCCCCTCCAAGGCGCTGATCGCCGCCGCCCGGGCCGCGCACGCGACGCGCGACGCGGCCCGCTTCGGCGTCGCCGCCGGCGAGCCCGTCGTCGACGGCCGCGCGGTGTTCGCCCGGGTGCGCGAGGTCATCGCCGCCATCGCGCCCAACGATTCGGTCGAGCGGTTCGAGGGCCTGGGCGTGCGCGTCATCCGCGCCCCCGCGCGTTTTATTTCCCCCGATTGCGTCGCCGCCGGCGACGCGGAGATCCGCGCCCGGCGCTTCGTCGTCGCCGCCGGCTCGTCGCCGCTGATCCCGCCGCTGCCGGGACTCGACGCCGTTCCCTTTCTCACCAACGAAACCGTTTTCGACTTGGACCGGATTCCCGACCGCCTGCTCGTCCTCGGCGGCGGGCCGATCGGCGTCGAGCTGGCGCAGGCCTTCCGCCGCCTGGGCGCGCGGGCCAGTGTGGTCGAAATGAAAACGATCCTGGCGCGCGAGGACGCCGAGCTGGCCGACGCGGTGCGCCGCCGCCTGGTCCGCGAAGGCATCGAGCTGTTCGAGGGCGTCACCGCCGAGCGCGCCCTGCGAACCCCGACCGGCGTCGCGCTGGATCTCGTCGACGCCGCCGGCGAAAAAACGCGGATCGAGGGCTCGCACCTGCTGGTCGCGGCCGGGCGGACGCCCAACGTGGCCGCGCTCGACCTGGACAAGGCGAACATCGAGTCCACGCCGCGCGGCATTCGCGTCGACGCGCGCTTGCGGACCGGCAACCCGCGCGTCTTCGCCGTCGGCGACGTCGTCGGCGATGTTGGCGGCGATGTCGGGGGCGGCCTGCACTTCACCCACGTCGCCAATTATCACGCCGGCGTCGTCCTCAAGAACATTCTCTTCCGTTGGCCGGCGAAGGCGGACGCGCGCGCCCTGCCGCGTGTCACCTACGCCGAGCCCGAACTGGCCCAGGTCGGCCTGACCGAGGCCGAGGCCCGCGCCCAGGATAAAAGCATCCGCATCCTGCGCTGGTCCCTGCACGACAACGACCGCGCCCAGACGGACGGCACGACCGACGGGCTGGTCAAGATCGTCGCCACGCCGCGCGGCAAAATTCTCGGCGCCGGCATCGTCGCCCATGGCGCGGGCGAACTGATCCAGCCCTGGGTGCTGGCCCTGGCCGAGGGCCTGGGCCTGGCGGCCATGGCCCGCGCGGTCGCGCCCTATCCGACGCTGGGCGAGGCCGGCAAGCGCGCCGCCGGCAGCTTCTTCGCGCCGGCCCTGTTCGGCGAGCGGACCCGGCGCATCGTTCGCCTTCTCGCCCGGTTCGGATGACGGCGCCGGCGCCCGGCGTCCGCTTCGGCCTGTCGGCCCGGCTGTTGTGGCTGACCGTTTTCTTCGTGATGGTCGCGGAAGTCCTGATCTGGGCGCCCTCGGTCGCCCGCTTCCGCCAAGACTGGTTGCAGGAGCGCATCACGCGCGCCCATCTCGCCACCATCGCCTACGCCGCGCTGCCCGACGACGCGCCGCTGTTGATGGGCATCGGCCAGAAGCTTCTGGAACAGACCGACTTGCGCGGCATCGTCTTGAAGCGCGGCGGGCGCAGCGCGCTGATGGTGACCGACGACATGCCGCCCGCCGTCGACGCGACGTTCGATTTGCGCCAGGAGATGTTCTTCGGCTGGGTCGGCGAGGCGTTCGCGACCCTGGCCGGCGACGGCCGGCGAATCTTGCGCGTTCTCGGCACGCCGCCCCATGCGCCCGACGTGCGGATCGAGATTATCCTGGATGAATCCGCGTTGCGCCGGGACATGCTGGCGTTCTCGGCGCGCATCCTGACGCTGTCCATCGTCATTTCCCTGATCACCGCCGGACTCGTCTACGTGAGCCTGCATCGGCTGCTGGTCCGGCCCATGCGCCACATCACCCAAAGCATGGTCGCCTTTCGCGCCGACCCCGAGGGCGCGGCCGTCGCCGCGCCCGATCTGATCGCGCGCACCGACGAGATCGGCATCGCCGAGCGCGAACTGGCGACCATGCAGGACGAACTGCGCGCCGCGCTGGCGCAAAAGACGCGGCTGGCGACGCTGGGCGCCGCCGTCGCCAAGATCAACCACGACCTGCGCAACACACTGGCGACCGCGATGCTGGTCTCCGATCGGCTGGCCGACAGCGACGATCCCGAGGTGCGGAAAGTGGCGCCCCGGCTGTACGACGCCATGCAGCGCGCCGTCAGCCTGTGCAGCCGGACCCTCAATTTCGTGTCCGACACCCGGCCCGCGCCCGCCCGCGAGGCCGTGCCGTTGCGGGCGCTGCTCGACGGCGTCGCCGCCGAACTGGCCCCCGCGGCGGACGCGGCGCGAATTGAAGGCACGGCGGAAGCCGCGCGGATAACCGTCGCGGCGGACCCGGCCGAGGCCGTCGCCGCCGACCGCGAACAGCTGCACCGCGCGCTGATCAACCTGGTTCTCAACGCCTTGCAGGCGGGCGCGCGGGTCGTATCGCTGGACGCCCGGATCGACGACGGCCGGGCGCGGATCAGGGTCGCGGACGACGGCGCGGGATTGGAGCCGAAGGCGCGCGAAAAATTGTTCCAGCCCTTCGTCGGCTCGGCGCGCCGGGGCGGCGCGGGGCTGGGCCTGCCGATCGCCCGCGAAATCGCGCGGGATCACGGCGGCGATTTGGCGCTGGTCGAAACCGGCCCCGCCGGCACGATTTTCGAGATGACCCTGCCGGCGGCGGTGGGCTAGAACATGATCCCGTGACCGACGTTTGGAATCCCGCCCAGTATCTCAAGTTCGCCGACGAGCGGACGCGCCCCGCCCTCGACCTGCTGGCGCGCGTTCCCCATGACGCGCCGAAAACCGTGGTCGATCTCGGTTGCGGCGCGGGCAACGTCACCGCCCTGCTGGCCCGCCGCTGGCCGGGCGCGCGCGTGACGGGGATCGATTCGTCGGACGCGATGCTGGCGAAAGCCCGCGCGGCGCATCCGACTATCGAATTCGCCGCCGGCGATCTGGCCGCCTTCCGCCCCGACGCGCCGGTCGACGTTCTCTATTCCAACGCCGCGCTGCACTGGCTTTCCGACCACGCCCGGCTGTTTCCGGCGCTGATGGACGGCCTGGCGCCGGGCGGCGTGTTCGCCGCGCAGATGCCGCGCCCGACCGAGCAGCCGTCCCACGTCTCGATGGCCTTGAGCGCCGCCGCCGGGCCGTGGCGGGCGAAGGCGACGGCGGCGCTGCCCCGCTATCCCCAACACGCGGTGGCCGACTATTACGATTGGCTGGCCCCGCGCGCGCGGCGCCTGGATATTTGGGAGACGATCTATATCCATGCGCTGAAGGGCGAGGACGCGGTGGTCGAATGGACCAAGGGGACCGCGCTGCGTCCGGTGTTGGCGGCGCTTTCGGCCGAGGAGCAGGAAGGCTTCCTCGCCGACTATCGCGCGCGCCTGCGCGCCGCCTATCCCCGTCGCCCCGACGGAACCACGTTGTTCCCCTTTCGCCGCCTCTTCATCGTCGCGGTCAGGTGACGCCCGCCAAGGGGTAATCGGCGAGCGGTTCGTAGTGCGGGCCGTTGTTGCCGGGCAGGCTTTCGAACAGCGTGAAGTGGGTCATGGCGTAGGGGCCGGCGGCGAAGCCGTGGCGGGTTTCGATGTAGCGCCCGAGCCGTTCGGTCGGCACGTCCTTGAGCCGGGCCAGCGTGATGTGCGGCGTGAACTTGCGCCCTTCCGGTTCGAACCCGGCGCGCACCGCCGCCGATTCGATCTTGTCGCGCAAAAAGACCAGCGCGTCGGCGCGCTCGACGCCCGCCCACAGCGTGTGGGCGAAGCGGCCGCGATCGAAGAAGCCGACGCCCGAGAGCGCGATCCCGAACGCCGGCGCGCGGATGCCGGCCAGTTCCGCGTCCAGGTCCTCGGCGGCGTGGCGGTCGGCCTCGCCCAGGAAACGGATGGTGACGTGCAGGTTGTTCTTGTCGACCCAGCGCGCGCCGGGAACCCCGCTTTGCAGGGCGGCGAGGCGGACGCGGGCGTCCTCGGGCAACGGCAGGGCGATGAAAAGGCGCATGGTCCGGAATACCGAGCGCACGCTCAGAGGAAAAGAACCAGAACCCCTGTATAGCCGTAGAGGCGGGAATTGGAAATCTCGCCGCCGGCGTAAAAGCCGACCAGGGGAAAATCGCCGAGGTGCTCGCGGATCAGGCCGATCTCGCGGTTCTCGCGGCCGAACATGGCGCTGCCGCGACCGACGCAACTGATATAAAGCCCGCCCCGGGGCCGGCCCTTGAGGCGGCGCTTCAATCCTTCCGTCATGCGGACCAGGTCGTCCTCGGCGCTTTTCGGATCGCGGCGGACGAACATCACCCGATCCCCGGCGACCACCGGCCCGCCGACGGCCAGCCAGCCGCGCGCCGGATCGGCGCCGACCAGCGTGCGCACCGCGTAATCGCCCGTGTCCGAGCCCGCGACCGGAAAGGCGATGTGCACCGTGCCGGCCAAGGACCCCAGTCCCCGCGCCGACCCTAGCCCTAAGTCCGCCTTCAGCGCCTCGATCGGCTTGTGCCCGTCGAGGGCGACGATGACGTTCTCGACCGCGTCGGTGACGGTGCGGATCGGCCCGACCGGGACGCAGCCCTGGCTTTGCCCGGTCGCCACCGCGACCCCGGGCGCGAACAGGATTCCCGACACGCCGCCGCCCGTCACCCGTCCGGCGATCTGGTAGAGCGCGTGGCGCGAGGAGGTCAGGCCGCCGACCAGGAACCCGGCGCCCGCGTCGGTGAGCTGTTCGATCAGGCGCGGCGTCTCGGCGTTGCCGGGATCGGCGTGCACGATGCCGAAGGCCGAGGGCGCGCGGGCCATCCAGGCGCGGGTCTCGGCGGACAATTCGTCGACGGTCTTGCTGAGCGCGGGAAAGACGCGGAAGGATTCCTCGGGGATCGCCGCGACCATCGCCGCCAGCGCGGGGCGGTCGAAGTATTCGGTGTCGCCCGCGCAAATGCCGATGCCGATGCTGCCGACCCAGTGCTCGACGCCGGTCTTCTGGCGCAAGTAGGCGAGGATGCTGCCGAAATCCTCGGCGAAGGCGTCGGTCGCGTAGACGAAGCCCAAATTCGCGCCCGCCGGCGGGGGATCGAGGGCGTCCGCGCACGCCTTGGCCGCGTGCGCCCAGTGTTCGGCGGCGGAATGGGCGGCCTTGAACGCGGACCCGGGCACGAGGACGCTCCTTTAATCGGCTCTCGGCGAATCATACAGGGACGCTTTATCCGCGACCAGCCCCGACCGTCCCGGTCAATTCCGCGTTATTCCTGTTTTTTCAAGATGTTAGGGCCATTGCTTTTTTCCCGGCATGGCCCATATTAAACCGGTCTTCGCCGCCATGCGCGCAATGGGCGCGCCGGCCCGAGGGGCAACACGAAGGAGAATGAACTGATGGCATTCGGTCCCGACAACCGCTTCGACGCCAGGCAAGGGCATATGACCCGGGCGGACGCCGAGTTGGCGCACGTCGACGTCGGCCTGCGTCAGCACATGCTCAAGGTCTACAACTACATGGCCTCGGGGCTGGCGTTGACCGGCATCGTCGCCTACGCCGCGGGCAACTCGCCGGCGATCATGAGCCTGCTCTACGCCACCAACGCGGCCGGCCAGATGGCGCCGACCGCGCTCGCCTGGATCGTCATGCTGGCCCCGGTCGGGCTGGTGTTCTTCCTCGCCGCCCGCATCCACGCCATGCAGGCCGCCACCGCCCAGACCCTGTTCTGGGTCTATTCGGGATTGATGGGGCTGTCGCTGGCCAACGTCTTCCTGATCTTCACCGGCATGAGCATCGCGCGGGTCTTCTTCATCACCGCCGGCACGTTCGCGGCCATGAGCCTGTACGGCTACACCACCAAGCGGGATCTCTCGAAGTTCGGCTCGTTTTTGATGATGGGCCTGATCGGCGTCGTCATCGCCAGCCTGGTCAACATCTTCCTGCAAAGCGCGGCGATGCAGTTCGTCGTCTCGATCGTCGGCGTTCTGGTGTTCGTCGGCCTGACCGCCTACGACACCCAGGAAATCAAGTCGCTCTATCTCGAAAGCGACGGCACGGAAGTCACGGGCAAGAAGGCCATCTTGGGCGCGCTCAAGCTCTATCTCGACTTCATCAACATCTTCGTCATGCTGCTCCAGCTGTTCGGCGAACGCC
>CAYIQU010000060.1:0-7629 GCA_964365645.1 uncultured Hyphomicrobiales bacterium
GCCGTGCGCCCGCCGACGCCCTTCATTGTGCATCGGAGAACGCCATGAAGCAGACCCCCGACCCGAAACCCGATACACGACCGGCCGAGCCGCGGCCGGACGTGATCGCGATCCGCAAGACCTGTGCCGCCGAAGGCACCGGCCTGTCGCACTATATTCTCGTCGATAAGCAGGTGAAACGATGACGGTGCAAGCGCGCCTGTCGTCGGAGAGAGGGCCCGCAATGGCCCCTCTTTCCACTCTGCAGCCCTTCGACATCGACCATCCTACCCACATCGCCGTGGTCGAACCCGACACCGCCTTCTGGGGGCTGGTGCGCAAAGAGCGGCTGACCGAGATGCTGGCGGGCGGGGCGCTGCTCGACGCCTATCGTGCCAAGGCCGACAGCTTCGCCCACGAGATGGATATGCTGAGGTTCCACCTGAAGCCGGCGGCGGTTTATTTCAACCCGACCGAACGCTGCAACCTCAATTGCTCCTATTGCTACATCCCCGAGCGGATGCGGCGCGGCGGCGGGCATATGGACAAGGCCATGGTGCTCGATGCGCTGGACCGTCTGCTCGGCTACTTCCGCGGCCATATGCCGAAGGAGCGTTTGCCGCAGGTCATCTTCCACGGCGCCGAGCCCCTGCTCAACCGCCGGGCAATCTTCGCCGGGATCGAGGCCTATGCCGGCCGCTTCCGTTTCGGCGTGCAAACCAACGCCACCCTGCTCGACGACGAGGCGGTCGGCTTCCTCACCGGCCACGGCGTCGGCATTGGTCTGTCCCTCGCCGGCCCGATCGCCGCCGTTGCCGCCCGCACACGCCGACGCTGGAACGGCAACGGGGTGTTCGACCACGTCGTCTCCGCGATCGAACGGCTCGATGGTTACCCGGGCTATAACGTTATCTGCACGATGACGACAGAAAACCTGCCGCACCTGACGGAGATGGTGGAGTTCCTCCATGCCCGCCGAGTGCCCGCCTGTATGCTCAATGTCACCCGCTGCACCCTGTCTGGAGCCCGCACCGTGCGCGGCAGCGACGACGAAGTGTCGCGGGCCTATATCGCCGCCCTGGAGAGGATGCACCAACTCTACCGTGAAACCGGGCATAAGCTTGTGGTGGCCAACTTCGCCAACATCCTCATTGCCATCCTGGCGCCGACGGCACGGCGGCTGATGTGCGATATTTCCCCCTGCGGCGGCGGGCGCAGCTTCTTCGCCCTGGCCGCCAACGGCGACCTCTTCCCCTGCAGCGAATTCATAGGCCTGCCCACCTTTAACGGCGGCAATCTTTTTCGCCAGCCGATCGAAGAGATATTGAAAAGCCCGGCCTTCCGACTAGTCACCGGCCGTAAAGTAGAGGATGTGGCGAACTGCTCCGCCTGTCCCATCCGCCATTTCTGCGGTTCGCCCTGCCCGGCCGAAGCGCATGAAATGAATGGCGGCATGGATCGTCCCGGAGCCTTCTGCCGGTTCTACAAAGAGCAGGTCCGTTACGCCCTGAGATTGATCGCCGACGGACGTCATGAGGACTTCTTGTGGGACGGCTGGGACGACGGCACCGAGATAACGTGCGCCATCGGCGCGGCCTGAAAGGATATCCATCGGCCGCCGGAGGTTATCTTCGGCGCGATGGCGGAAGAACGACAAAAAGCTTTATAGAAGAGGGTCATGGGTCCACGCGCGAAACCTGAGCCGCAAGCACGAAAATCGCTTTTCCTGGACGATGTGCCGGCGGAGGCCCGCGTCGCGATCCTGCTTGCCCACGGCGCGGGCGCGGGCATGGACAGCCCGTTCATGGACGCCGCGGCGAAGGGGCTGGCGGCGCGCGGGGTGCGCGTGCTCCGTTTCGAGTTTCCCTACATGGCCGCGCGGCGCGTGTCGGGGAAAAAACGCCCGCCCGACCGGATGCCGATTTTGCGCGAGGCGTTCCGCGCCGCCGCCGGAGAGGCGGGTGCGTCCCGCCTGATCCTCGCCGGCAAGTCGATGGGCGGGCGCGTCGCCAGCCTGGTCGCCGACGAGATCGGCGCCGACGGCCTGCTCTGTTTCGGCTTTCCCTTTCACCCGCCGGGGCGCCCCAAGGACCCGGCCCGCGTCGCGCACCTCGCGCGGCTGAAAACGCCCGCGCTGATCGTCCAAGGCGAGCGCGACCCGTTCGGCGGGCGGGCGGAAACGGCGCGCCTATCCCTTTCGCCGGCGGTGCGCTTTCATTGGGTCGCCGACGGCGATCACGACTTGAAGCCCCGCAAATCGTCGGGTCTTGACGCCGACGATCTGTTCGAAAAAGCCCTCGACGCGGCGGCCGCGTTCGCTCGTTCGTGACCTTCACGCGGTTGTGAGGCGGCGCGTCCTTCGGCTTCCTTATGCTGGCGTCCGCCCCCGGGTCTGTCCGAGGGGCTTTGAACAAGGGAGAACGCTCGTTATGAAGTTTCGTATTCTGCTGGCCGCCCTGGTGGCCATGGCGCTGTCCGCGCCGGCTTTCGCCTCCGAATGCCCCAAGCACATGAAGGCGATCGACGAGGCGATGACCAAGACCCCGGCCAAGGCCACCGCCGAGGTGAAGAAGCTGCGCGCCGACGGCGAAGCCGCCCACAAGGCCGGCAAGCACGCCGATTCCATGACCAAGCTCGGCGCGGCCGAAAAGTTGCTCGGCATCGGCAAGATGTAACGCCGGCTTCCGTTTCCGAGGCCCCAGCGCCCGTCCCGCCTATCGCGGGACGGGCGTTTCGTTTTAGGGTATCGCCATGGACGATCCGGCAAATCCCGCGCGCCTGAAAAAACGCTCGGTCCGCATCGGCGGGCACGACACCAGCGTTTCCCTGGAAGACGCCTTCTGGACGGAACTCGGCCGCATCGCCCAGGCGCGCAAGATGTCGCTCAACCGCCTGGCCGCCTTCGTCGATCGCGGGCGCACGGGCAACCTTTCCAGCGCGCTCAGGCTGTTCGTCCTCGACGAGTTGCGCGGGGAGAAGAAGGATTAACGCAGAATTCCGCGCAGCAGGTCCTGGGGCCGGACTTTCTGCTGCGGCTGTTGCGGCGGCGGCTGTTGCTGCTGCTGTTGCGGCGGCTGTTGTTGCGACGGGGCCTGATCGGGCTGGCCGCCGATGATGCCCTGCAGAACGTCGCCCACGCCCTTCTTCTTCAAAAGCCGGTCCGCGCCCGGAATGGGCAACCCGCCCGGCATCTTGCTGGTGTCGATCTTGACCGTCGGCGCGTCCAGCGCGCCCACGATGCTGAAGGGGATCGGCTGGGCGGTGCGGCCGCGCTTGTCCAAGGCCTGGGTGAGCACGGTCTGGGCCAGTTGAAGCTCGCCCGCCACGTCGATCGCCCAGCGCGGCAGATCGACGCTGCCCTTGGCCTGGCCGTTGCCGAACCCGGACGCCAGTTTCGCGTCGTTGGTGCGGGCGACGCCGCGATCCACCGTGAAGGTCGCGGTCACGTCGGCCGTGGCGGCGCCGCCGGGACGCCCCGACAACAGGCCGCCGATTTCGCCCAGGCCGCGCACCAGGCCGAGCGCGCCGGCCAGCGCCGATCCTTCCGACCGGCCCTTGGCGTCGATCTGATGGAGCGCCAGCGAGCCCGAGCCGCCCAGCGCGCCGATCATCGCCGCGACGCTGTTGCCGGCCGTCGCCAGCTTGGCCTCCAGCGCGATTTTTCCCGAAGCCGTCTGTTGCCCGGTCAGCGCGACGACCGCGCGCCCGACGTCGCCGTTCTTCAGGGCGAACGAGGCATCGACGCGCGGCGCGGACGGATTCGCGTCCACCGCCAGCGAGCCTTGGAAATCGCCGCCGAAAAGTTTCCCGACCGCGCGTTCGGTTTTGAGCGCGCCCGCGTTCAGCCGCGCCGCGAGGTCGGCCTCTTCCAGCCGGTAGCGTTCGTACACCAGGGCGTGCGCCTTCAGCTTCACCTCGGCGTCGAAACCCTTGAGCGCCGCGAGATCGAGGGGTTCCGTCGACCAGCGGCCGCGCGCCCCCGACGAGGACGAGGACGAGGGCGGCGCGACGGGACGCACGGTTGGCCGTTGCCCCGCCTGGGCGAGAACGACTCCCGGCCGCAGTTGCGCGTCGCGCCGGGGCGGCGACGCGGGATCGGGCGCCAGCGACGCGGATTTTTTCGCCGGCAGGAAGGAATCGAGCACCAGGTCGCCCGCCGTCAGATCGGCGCTCACGCGCGGCCGCGCCCCGCCGAAGTCGGCCTTGGCCGTTCCGGCGAGCGAGGACGTTCCCGCGCTCGCCTTCAAGTCGGTCACTTCGACGGCGGTCGCGCCGGCCTTGAGGGTGCCTGAGACGTTGAGCGGGCCCGACGCGGCCGCCGGCCGATAGGCCGAGCCCAGCGCGGCGGCGAGGCGGCCGAGATCGCCGTGGGCGAGACTGACCTTGCCGTCCAGCGCCAAGACGGGAATCAGCGCCACTTTTCCCGCGAAGGTCGCGGTCGCCCCGCCCGCGCCGATCTTCGCGTCGATCTGGGGGGTGAGAAAGTTGCCTTCGAGTTTTCCTTCGGCGGACACCGCGCCCAAGCCTCGCCACTCCTTCGCGGGCTCGATCCCGAAGGCGCGCGCCGTCCGCGCGATGTCCGCCGCGCGCGCCTCGAACCGCACGTTCCGCGCCCAAGGCAGGTCGGACAGCCCGTCGACCCTGCCGGAAATCCCGAACGACGCGCCCGCCATATCGGCGACGGCGATCCGGCGGACATCCAGCGCCCAGTCCCGAAACCCCGCGTCCACCGACGCGTCCCGCACGGCAAGGCCGCGCCAGGTGGCCGCCTTGACCGCGAATTTAACGTCGGCTTCGAATTCGGGAAGTTCGCGAAGCGCGGAAACATCGGCGACCGCCGTCATCCCTTTCGACATCCCGCCCGGCGCGGGCTTCGCCGGCGCGGGCGGAGTCGCGGCCGCGTCAGCCGGCGACCGTTCGACCGGCTTTACAGGGATCGCCTTGGGCGCGGGCGCCGGCGCGGGAAACGGAAAATAGGAATCGACGTTGAGGCGATCCAGCGTCAAATCCGCCTTCGCCAGCGGCCGGGCGCCGAGAGTCATCGACGCCGTCCCCGTCAGCCGGGACCCATCCAGGGACGCGTCGATGCCGCTGGCGCGAAATTCCTTCGGCGTCACGGCCAGCTTGCCGGTCAGCTTCAGCGCCCGCAGCCGGTCCGCCGGCACGTCCGGGTCGGCGACGCCCAGCCATTTCATCAGCGCGCGCAGATCGCCGACGGAAACGTCCGTTTGGCCGTCGAACTTGGGCTGGTCGCCGGCGGCGGTGACGAAGCCGAACAGGGCGACGTCGGCGCTGCCCGGCAACTGGGCGGAAAATTGGCTGAGCGTGATTTCGCCCTCGGCCAGTTCCGCCTTCAGCCGCGCCTGGCCGACTAGGCCGCCGCGGAGCGTGATGGCGTCGGCGGAAAAAGCGAGCGAGGCGGTCATGTCCTTCGGAATCGAGAACGGCTTTGCTTCCTTGGGCGGCGCGGGCGTCGGGACCGGCGTGCCCGCACCTGATTTCGGCGCGCCCGATTTCGCCGCCGACGGGGCCGGCGCCGCGTCGGCGAGCCAAGCGTCGAGGTCCAGCCTATTGACGGCCAATTGCAAGGCGACGCCGAGGCCGCCCTGGGTCCGAACCGCGAGCGCGCCTGCGCCGCGCACCTCGCCCAGGCGCAAATCGATGTCTTTGACTTCCGTCAGCGCCTGCGTCGCCACGACGTTGCCCTCGACGGCGAAGGGCCGCGCCAGCGGCGGCACGGCGAGGCCGTCGGCCCCCGTCGCCGCCAGCAGGGCGGACAGGCTTTCGCCCTCGATCTTCACCTTGCCGCGATAGCGCGGCGCCTGGCCCAGGCCGGACAGGGTGCCGCTGGATTGCAGCTTGGCGCCGGGAACGGACAGATTGACGTTCAGCGGCACCGCCCGGTCGTCGGCGAGCCGGCCCAGCGCGGCGATGTATTGGATCGCGACGCCGCGCGCCTTCAGCGACCCGACGGCCTCGAAGGGACCGTCAAGCGAGCCCGCCGTGACGCGGGCGGAAACGGCCTCGAAGCGTTCCTCGGTCCGCGCGCGGGCGTCGCGCACGACATTGGCGCGCGCATCGCGCACGACATTGGCGCGCGCGTCGCGCACGACGACCGTGCCGTTTTCGATAAAGATGTTGTCGAGGTTGACGGCAAGCCCCGAGGCCCGCGACGGGCCGGGCGTCGCCGCGCCGCCGGGCTTAGGCCCCCCCGCGCCCGGTACGGGCGCAAAATCCCCCGCGCCCGGTACGGGCGCAAAATCCCAGGTGCGCCGCCCGTCGGCCAGCGTTTCGAGAACCAGAACCGGATCGACCAGGCGGATGGTTTCGACCTTGATCTGTCCCGACAGCAACGGCGCGAGGGCGATGCGCACGTCGAGCCGCTTGAGCCGGACCGTCTGCGGGTCCTGGGCGCCGGGCAGGCTGGCGAGCGAAACGTCGGCGACGCTGAGCGCCGGCGCCGGCAGCAAGGACAGCCGGATGTCGCCCTTGAGCGTCGCCTCGCGCCCGGTGGCGGCGCGGACGCGGGCGGCGATCTCGGTCTTGTAGTCGTTCCAGTCGATCAGGCCGGGAACCACCAGCACCGCGCCGACGAAAGCGACGAGAACGATTCCAATCGCGTAGAGGGCTTTCTTCACCGCCGTGATGTCCTTATCTGGCGCGCGCGAAACGCTTCTCGCGCGGGCGGGATTGTACAGGCGGTTTTGGAAATGGGCAAAGGGCGGACGCTCACGGGTCCGTTACGCCGGGCGCGTTACGCCGCCCGGCGCCGCACCCACCATTTATAGGCTTCCATGACCACGACCGCGACCAGGGCCACCGGCAGAAGGGTGAGCACCATCTCCGCCGTCACCGGTTCGGCGTGCAAAACCTCGCGCAAGCCCGGCGTCCAGGTGGCGGCGATATGGACCGTGAGCGCCAAGGGCGGGGCCAGCACGGTCAGCCGGTTCCGCCAATTGGACCGATGGAAGATCGAGCGCGTTTCCGACGAGCAATTGTGGAAGTGCACGTTCTCGAACAGCACCAGCAGCAGGAACACCATGTTGCGCGCCGAGGCCTCGTTCATGCCCGATTCGAGCATGACCCGGAAGGCGTAGGCCGCCAGCACCCCCATAAGCAAACCGGAGATGAAACTTTGTTCCAGCATCCGGCGGTCGAAGATCGGTTGTTCGGGCGGGCGCGGCGGGCGCTTGAGAATGTCGGGGTCTCCCTTTTCGAGCGCCAGCGCGACCGGATGGATGCCGTCGGTGACGAGGTTGAGCCACAGCAGTTGCGTCGCGAACAAGGGCAGCGGCAGGCCCCACCACAGCGAAACCGCGAACACGACGATTTCGGCCAGGCCGCAACTGACCAGAAGATAGATCACCTTGCGGACGTTGTCGTAGGCGACGCGGCCTTCCTCGACGCCGTTGACGATGGACGCGAAGTTGTCGTCGGCGACGATCAAGTCCGCCGCCGCGCGGGCGACGTCGGTGCCGTCACGGCCCATCGCCACGCCGATGTGGGCGGCGTGCAGGGCGGGGGCGTCGTTAACGCCGTCGCCGGTGACGGCGACGAAGTGGCCGCGATCCTGCAAGGCGCGGACGATGGTCAGCTTCTGCACCGGCTCGACCCGGGCGAAAACCCACGCCCGCGCGACCGCCTCGGCCA
>CAYIQU010000061.1:0-1494 GCA_964365645.1 uncultured Hyphomicrobiales bacterium
AATCATAATCCGCGTGTCGGGGGTTCGAGTCCCTCCTCCGCTACCACTTTCCAAACCCCGCCGGAAAACCCGGCGGGGTTTGGCGTTTGCGGGGGAGGGGGCGGGAAGCCCCCGTTCGGGAAAACGCGCGAGCATCACTCAGGCGCGCCCTGTTTTGCCGTCGGGGACGGGTGGTTCTCGATAATATTTTTCTTCTACACGCCCGAGGGCCGGCCCGTTATCCTCTGGACCGATCCCGCGCGGCCTCCCTGCATCCGAACGCCGACAGTGAAAATAGCATTTCTCGACACCATCGATTGGGACTATTCCCCGCTGACCCCGTATGAGCGGCCGTTGGGCGGCTCGCAGTCGGCGCTTTGCTATTTGAGCGCGGCGATGGCGGCGGATGGGCACGACGTGGCGCTGGTCAACAACATCGGCCGGCCCGGCGTTTACGCGGGCGTGACGTGCCCGGGGCGCGAAGCCGGGATGGCCGCCGACTTTCTCAATGGATTCGACGCCGTCATCGTTCTCAACGTCGCCCAGGGCCGGCACTTGCGGCAACGCGGCGTCGCCACCCGTCTGGTGTTGTGGGCGCAGCACGCGACGGACCAGCCGGACGTCGCGTCGCTGAAGGACCCCGGCGAGCGCGCGGCCTGGGACGCCTTCGCGATGGTGACCGAATGGCAAGGGGCGGCCTATGTCCGGGACTTAGGCGTCGACCAGGAGCGGATCGTCATCATGCGCAACGCGGTCGCGCCGATGTTCGAGTCCTTGGCGCGGAAAAGACCGCCGTTCTTCATTCGCGGCGAAGCACCGCTTCTGGTCTACACGAGCACGCCGTTCCGCGGTCTCGACATCCTGCTGATGGCGTTTCCGATGATCCGCGCGCTTGTGCCCGGGTGTCGCCTCAAGGTGTATTCGAGTCTGCAGATCTACGGAGTCGCGCCCGAGAAAGACGAGTTCCGCATCCTGTACGAACTCGCCCGCGCCATCGACGGGGTGGAATACGTCGGTTCCATTTCGCAGCGGCGGTTGGCCGATGCGTTGAGCGAGGCCGACATCCTCGCCTATCCCAACACGTTTCCCGAGATGGCCTGCATCGCGGTGATGGAGGCGATGGCGGCGGGTTGTCTCGTCCTGACGTCCAAGTTGGGGGCGCTGCCCGAAACCTCGGCCGGTTTCGGTTTCCTGATGGACCCGGCCTCGGACGTCATGGGGTTCGCCGACAACTTCATCCGCATGACGACGGGGGTCGCGACCGCCGCCCGTGACGATCCGGAAAAATTCCGCGCCCATATCGATCGTCAAACGGCCTTTGTCCGCGATACCTACACGTGGCAAGCCCGGGCGCGGGAGGTGGCGCGGTGGGCGGCGATGCTTCCGTCCCGGCCGGGGCCCGGTAGGGCGGGATAGGCCCTCAATCATTCGGCGCGACCCGGCGCGCCGCCGCTTTCGCGGCATTTCCCCACGATTTCCAATCCTTTTTCGTCGGCTTCGCCTGTGGCCTTTTTC
>CAYIQU010000061.1:1594-7517 GCA_964365645.1 uncultured Hyphomicrobiales bacterium
CCTTTTTCGTCGGCTTCGCCTGTGGCCTTTTTCTCCCGGCTTCGCCTGTGGTCTTTTCCCCCGGCTTGGCCTGTGGCCTTGGTCCGGCCGATGCGCTAACCTCATGCCGCGCGCAAGGGGAAAGTCATGAGTGGGCCGGATAAACGGCAACACGCACGCAACAGCATATCGCTGACGGGGATTCTTCGCGCCGGGAACGCCGCCGACGCGTCGGCCGTCGGCTGCGAAATCCAGGACCTTTCGGTGGGCGGCGTCCGGATCGCTCTGGCCGCGCCGATGGACGTGCCCACCGCCGTTGTCCTCGAAATCGGGCAATTCGGGTCCTATGCCGCCGAGGTCGCGTGGGCCGACTATCCCGTCTTCGGGCTTCGGTTCAAGGAAAGCCCCGAGACGATGGTCGAAATGATCACCGCGGTCGCTTTGCACGCCTGAGGCACGGGCGTTTCATTCGAGGGGGCATCGTGCCGACCAACAAGATACGATTATTGACGTGGTTGAGCATCCTGCTCGCCGCTGGGTTTCTGGCGGTGAGCCTGGGCGGCTATTACGTATCGAAGGATTCGGTGCGCGAAGGGATCATCGCGCACGAGTTGCCGCTGGCCGGCGACAACATCTATTCCGAAATCCAGAAAGACCTGCTGAAGCCCATCTATATTTCCTCGGTGATGGCCCAGGATACGTTCCTGCGCGATTGGGCTCTCGACGGCGAGAAGGACATCCAGCGCGTGACCCGCTACCTGCAGGAGGTCAAAGCCCGCTACGAAACCATCACCAGTTTCTACATTTCCGAGAAGACCCGGACCTATTACCACGCCGCCGGTATCCTCAAGACCGTCCGCCAGGACGACCCGCGCGACATCTGGTATTTCCGCGTCCGCCTGTTGCAGCAGCCGTTCGAAATCAACGTCGACCCCGATCAAGCCAATCGGGACACGATGACGATTTTCATCAACTACCGGGTCTTGGATTATAGCGGCAACTATATCGGCGTGACCGGCGTCGGCTTGACGGCGGACACTGTCCGCCATTTAATCGAGAACTATCAGGACCGGTTCCATCGTCGGGTCTATTTCGTCGATCCCACCGGGCGGATCGCCCTGCGCGGCAAGACCTCGCGGCTGGACGACAGCATTCGCGAATCCGAAGGCATCCGCGCGATCGCCGACAAGATCCTGAAAACCGGGCCCAAGGCCGTCACGTTCGAATACCAGGCCGGCGATAAAACCATCCTGCTCAATACCCGTTTTATCCCCGAGCTGGGCTGGCACCTGCTGGTCGAGCAAGAGGTGGATGCGGCGCTGAGGCCGTTGCGCAACGCCCTGTTCGGCAATCTCGCCGTCAGCGCGGGCGTGATCCTGATCGTTCTGCTGCTCGCCGGCTACACCATTAATCGCTTTCAGGGCCGGCTGGAGGAAATGGCGACGACCGACAAGCTGACCGGCGCGCTGAACCGCCATGCCTTCGATCTGACGCTTCGTCAGGCGGTGCACGATACGCCCCGTTCGGGCCAGGCGCTGTCCTTGATCTTGTTCGATGTCGATCACTTCAAGAAGATCAACGACACGCGCGGCCACGCCGCCGGCGACGCGGTTTTGCGCGCCATCGCTGATGTCGCCCGCGGCTCGCTTCGCGTCAACGACATCGTCTGCCGCTGGGGCGGCGAGGAATTTCTGGTGCTTCTCAAGGATTGCTCGCTGGCCCAGGCCGCCGGCCTGGCCGAGAAAATCCGCGCCGGCGTTCTGGGTGGCGACTTCGGCCTGCCGGCCGGGTCCGCACCGGTCGCCGTCAGCCTGGGCGTGACGCAGCACCGCTCGGGCGAAGGCGCGGACGAAATGCTGGCCCGCGCCGATGCCGCCCTCTATCGCGCCAAGAAGGCCGGCCGGAATCGGACCGTCACCGACACGGATGTTTAAGCGACGGCCGCGCGCTGGTTGAGAACCGGCATCAGGTCGAAGTAGGGTCGGATGATGCCCGAGGCCGAGTGCTTGAAACCCGCGAACGGCCCATCGAAGGCGACCTTGCCCTGGTGCAGCATCACCGTGCGCGGCTCCAGCCGGGTCAGCAAATCCTTGTCGTGGGTGACGATCAAGGTGGTGCGGGACCGGCCCGATTCGGTGCGCGCGCGGTGGGTGGCCAGGATCAAGTCCTGGATCTGGCTGGCGCTGGTGGGATCGAGGCCGGTCGTCGGTTCGTCATAGAACATCATGACCGGGTCCATGGAGAGCGCCCGAGCGACGGCGAGCCTTTTCGCCATGCCGCCGGACAGACTCTCGGTCGGGATGGCGAGAAAAGCATCGTCGGCCGGCAGCGCCACCGCCGCCAGAACCTTGCGCGCGATCGGCTCGATCGCCTCGTCTTTCATGCTTCGGATATCGCGCAGCCACAGCGCGATGTTGTCGAAGACGCTGCCGGAAAAAAGCGCGTTGCGTTGGAACACCACGCCCCAATGGGTGTGGATGTCGCACAGCGCCTGGTCGTCGAGGGCGGCGATATCGACCATTTCGGCCGGTTCGCGGGTATGGTCGGCGACCAGCACCCGCCCGGCGTCGGGTTTCAATTGGCCGAGGATGTGGTTGAGCAGCACCGTCTTGCCGCATCCCGATCCGCCGACGATGGCGACCATCTCGCCTTCGCGAACGTCGAGGTCGACTCCGCGCAGCACCGAATGGTCGTCGAAGGCCTTGTGCAGCCCCTCGATGTGGATTTCGAGCGGCATCGCCGCGTCCGTTTTTTTCGCCGGTCCGGTCATGCGGTGATGGTACACGAAACGCCGCGTTCCGGTCCATGAGGCCGTGGTCGGGGATGCCTATGGACTTGGGCGGTCCCGGGGCCGTATGGTCCGGCCGGAAACACGATGGACGAAACGCTCAAAAACAGGGTCAAGGCGCATTGGGAGAGCGAGGTCTGCGGAACCCGCAACCTCGCCGACGACGTCGACCGCTACGAGCGCAATCGGGCGGCGTTCGAACCCTTCATCGCCGAATTCGCCGACTACGGCGCCTACGCCGGGCGCCGTGTTCTGGAAATCGGCATCGGCGGCGGCGCGGACTATACCAAGTTCGCGCTGGCCGGGGCCGATATCCAGGGCATCGACTTGACCGAGGCCGCGGTCGCCTACGTTCGCGAGCGGCTGGCGCGGATGGGCCGAAGCGGCACCCTCCGGACCGCGGACGCGGAAAACCTGCCGTTCGCCGACGGGTCCTTCGATCTGGTCTATTCCTACGGCGTGCTGCACCACTCGCCCGACACCGAGCGGGCGTTGGCCGAGGCCTATCGGGTGCTCAAGCCCGGCGGCGAATTGAAGGTCATGGTCTATTCCGATTTTTCCATGACCGGGGTCATGCTGTGGGCGATCCACGGCCTGCTCAAGGGACGGCCGCTGCGCAGCCAGCGCGACGTTCTTTTCCATCATCTGGAGAGCCCGGGCACCAAGTGCTACGGCAACGCGGAATTCAAGGCGATCCTCGAGCGGATAGGGTTCCGCGTCCAGCGGCTCTACAAGAAAGCCGGCGCCGGCGACCTGATGCACATGGAAGCGTCCAACAAATACGCGGGCGGCCTTAAGGGAATTCTGTTCGCGCTCGCCAAGGCGTTGCTGCCGCGCGGCCTGGTGCGGCGCCACGAGGACACGCTCGGTCTTTTCCTGCTGGCCGTCGCGGTCAAGCCGGAATAGGCCCTAAGGCATCAGAACGTACGATCCCGGCGCGTCGCCCAGCACCGGATAGCCCGCCGCCGCGTCGCCGACGGGCGGCGGCGGAATCGGCGCCGAGGAATGCGCCGCCAGCCATTCCCGCCACGCCGGCCACCACGATCCTTCGCGCGTGGACGCGGCCGCCCGCCAGCTTTCCGGATCGATGAACTTGTCGTTGGCGGCGCGATGCGCGATCTGGAACGAACGCCGGGGCCGGCCCGGTTCGCTGACGATGCCGGCGTTGTGGCCGCCGGTCGTCAGGATGAAGGTGACGTCGGTGTCGGTCAGCAGGTGGATTTTGTAGACCGAGGTCCACGGCGCGACATGGTCCTTGGTGGTGCCGATCGCCAGGATCGGCATGCGGATATCGGTCAGCGCGACGGGACGGTCCTTCACCCGAAAGCGCCCGCGCGACAGGGCGTTGTCCAGGAACAATTCCCGTAGGTATTCGGAATGCATCCGATAGGGCATTCGGGTCGCATCGGCGTTCCAGGTCATCAGGTCGTTGAGGGTTTCGTCCTCGCCCAGGAAATAGGTCCGCACCAGCCGCGACCAGATCAGGTCGTTGGACCGCAGCAACTGGAACGCGCCGGTCATCTGCTTGGTGTCGAGGAATCCCGTGTCCCACATCATGTCCTCGAGATAGAGGACCTGGCTTTCGTCGATGAACAACATGATCTCGCCCGCTTCCTCGAAGTCGACTTGGGCGGCGAGCAGGGTCATGGAGGCGAGCCGCTCGTCGCCGTCGCGGGCCATGGCGGCCGCCGCGATGGACAGCAGCGTTCCGCCCAGGCAATAGCCGGCGGCGTGGACGCGGCGTTGGGGAACGATGGCGGAAATGGCGTCCAGCGCCGCGCCGATGCCGAGGTCGAGGTAATCCGCCATGCCCAGGTCGCGATCCTCGACGCCCGGGTTCTTCCACGAGACGATGAAAACCGTGTGGCCGTTGTCGACCAGGTATTTGACCAGCGAGTTGTGCGGCTGCAAATCGAGAATGTAATACTTCATGATCCAGGCGGGCACGATCAAGACCGGCTCGGGATGCACCGTCGCCGTCGTCGGCGTGTACTGGATCAGCTCGATCAGCCGGTTGCGGAAAACCACGCGGCCCGGCGTGATGCTCAGGTTCTTGCCCGCCGCGTAATCGCTTTTCGGGCGCGGCACCTGCCCCGCCAGCATCGTTTGGGTATCGGCCATGAGCCGTTCCATGCCGCGGATCAGATTGGCGCCGTGTTGCTCGACGGTCGCCTTGGCGATGTCGGGATTGGTCAGGGGAAAATTGGACGGCGCCATCATGTCCCAGAACTGGCGGGCCGAGAACGAGACGATATCCTGGTGGTGGCGGGACACGCCGCGCACCTGCTTGGTGGCGTAGTTCCACCACTGCTCGCCCAGCAGGAACGACTGGTGGATCATGTTGAAGGGGAATTGCCGCCATTCGGCCGAGGCGAAGCGGGCGTCCTTCGGCAGGGGCGTGATGAAGGGCGGCATGTCCTTGCCCTCGGTTCCGGCGGCGGCGGCGCGCGCCGCGTAAAGGCCGAAGGCGAGGCTTTTGGAAATCGCGTTCTGCGCCAGCTCGTTCATCTTGCCCGGCGAATTGGCGAGATGCGTCAACCAGTCGAAAAAGGCGAGCGAGACGACGGCGGGCGATAGCCCCGACGTGGCGCGGCCCTGCACCGCGTGCATGATGCGGTCGATGCTTTCGGTCGCCAGCGGAAAGGCGAAGCCGGGGCCGTCCGCGGGCGGTGCGGGAGGCGGCGGCGGCGCGCGCTCGGGCGGCGCGGGCGCGGCGCTTTCCCTTGCCGCCTTGGCGCGCGGCAGCAGATGCACGGTCGGCGGCTGGCTTGCGGGTTCGGCCATGGCAACTCCTTCGCAGGATGGGCCAAGCGCAAATGAATTTTAAATATACACCCTTGCGGCAACCTGAACGAGGCGGCGTCGAGAAAAGGCCGTCTTCGGCGGGGAATCAGCCTTCCAGCTTCTCCACCGCGATCGGCGCCCCGGCGCGGACGGGCTTCAGGGCCTTAACGTCGTCCGGGGTCGTGGCCCAGATGTTGGTCGGCGCGGCCAGGCGGATTTCGTTTCCTTGCGAAATGGGCGTCGGGCCGAAGCCGATCGCAATCGCGTCGCCCTCGACCCAGAAGGCGAGCTCACCCGCCGCGACCACGTCGCGGGCGTCTTTTTCCCGCTTCACGCTGACTGGCGTGTCGAAGTAGACCTCGTCGCCCCAGG
>CAYIQU010000062.1:0-7466 GCA_964365645.1 uncultured Hyphomicrobiales bacterium
GCGAGATCAAGACCAAGCCGACCCAGCACTCGGTCAAGGAACTGCTCAGCGTCGGCATCCAGCCCGATTTGCTGCTGGTCCGCTCCGACCGGCCGATCCCGGAACCCGAGCGCAAGAAGATCGCGCTGTTCTGCAACGTCCGGCGCGAGGCGGTGATCCAGGCGCTGGATATGAAAACCATCTACGCGGTGCCCTTGGCGCTGCACGGCGAAGGCCTCGACCGCGAGGTCTGCCGCTATTTCCACCTGACCGCGCCCGAGCCGGACGTGACCCGCTGGGAAACCATCGTCGAGCGCGTCACCAAGCCCGAGGGCGAAGTGACCATCGCCGTGGTCGGCAAGTACACCGGCCTACTCGACGCCTACAAGTCGCTGGCCGAAGCGCTCACCCACGGCGGCATCGCCAACAACGTGCGCGTCAAGATGAACTGGATCGATTCCGAGGTGTTCGAGCGCGAAGACGCGGTCCAGCACCTGGAAGACGTCAACGGCATTCTCGTTCCCGGCGGCTTCGGCGAGCGGGGCGCGGCGGGCAAGATCGCCGCCGTGACGTTCGCCCGCGAGCGGGATGTGCCCTATTTCGGCATCTGCTTCGGCATGCAGATGGCGGTGATCGAGGCCGCGCGCAATCTCGCCGGTCTGCCCAAGGCCTCTTCCAGCGAGTTCGGCCCTTGCGAGGAACCCGTCGTCGGGTTGATGACCGAATGGGCCCGTGGCGAGGCCAAGGAAAAACGCACCCAAGGCGACGATCTCGGCGGATCGATGCGGCTGGGCGCGTATCCGTGCAAGCTCAGCCCCAACAGCCGGGCGCGCGGGATCTACCTCCAAGACCTGATCTCCGAGCGCCACCGCCACCGCTACGAAGTGAACACCGCCTACATCGAGCGGCTGGAAAAGAAGGGGCTTTTGTTCTCCGGCCTGTCGCCGGACGGCCGGCTCCCCGAGATCGTCGAAATCCCCGAGCACCCGTGGTTCATCGGCGTGCAGTTCCATCCCGAACTGAAATCCAAGCCCTTCGACCCGCACCCCTTGTTCACGTCCTTCATCGCCGCCGCCGTCACCCAAGCGCGGCTGGTGTAAGTCCTTCCCCAACGGGCTTTCGCCCTACGCGCGTGTGCGGACCTGTCCTAAAGACGGAACGGCGCGCCATCATACGACGACATGCTGCGATGGGATTCCCATCGGCTGCCGGCTCATCTTGTTCTTTTCTCTCCCGTGGGGACCAGGGATTGCAAAAGAAACCACAAAATAGGGATACTCAATCAATAAGTTCCTATGCGGAGATTACATCCCTTATTGGTTGCACCGCACGCTGATTTGCGCGATGATTCAAATAAGGAATAAGGACGGGGGAAGGCGGCCGAGTTCCAGTAGCAACACATCGCATCGAATGGAAACGCGATGAATGCTTCGGACGAAGAAACCGCATCCACGGCCCCCCGTCGGGCGCTTTCCGCACAAGAAAATTCCAACGGCACGGAAGCCGCCGCTTCTATTGGGCGGTGGACGGGCCTGCGCGCGCGCTTGATGCTGTTCGTCACCCTGGTCCTGGTCGGGCCGCTGGGGCTTATCGCCTATCTCGTCCACGACTACTACGAAGACACCAAGGACGAGGTCATCCGGGATTCCCTCGGTTATGCGCGGAGTTTCACCGACGACGAATTCGGGATCGGAGTGCCGATCCGGCAACTTCTGCTGACGCTCGCACAGAACGAAGACATCCTCGCGCACAGGGGCGAACGCTGTTCCCAAAACATGAAGGCCTTGCTGGCCACCGAGGCCCGTTATGCCTCGATCGGCGCGGCAACCCCGGATGGAATCATTTTCTGCAACACCGCGGATATCCCGTCATCGGGGCCGAATATCTCGGATCGCGAATGGTTCAAGGAAACTCTCGCTAACCGGGATTTCAACCGCGGGGAATACGTGACCAGCCGGATCAGCGGCAAGCCGGTTCTGGTATTCGCCTATCCCGCGATGGAAAAAGGCGAAATCAAGGCGATCGTGTTCGCCGCGTTCGATCTTTCTTGGATGAGTCGCGCCATCATGCCGCTCGTCAACCTAAAATACGCCACCGCGTATCTTTTCCACCGGGAGGGAATCGTCTTGGCCCGATCGCATGATTGGGATTCCGCCATAGGCAAATCGATCACCGACCAACGGCTGCTCGCCGCGTTGCGCGAGGGGCGGGAAGATCCCCTCGTCGCGAAAGAATTACCGGAAGTCGAAAAGATATACATCCTGAAGGCCCTAAAGGCCATCGGCTCGAATTCCATTTATTTTGCCGTCGGCATCGATATCGATGCCCTCAAGCGCGAATCTTTCGCCGGCCTGAAAGCGGTGTTCGTCTTATTCGCGCTGATCGCCACGCTTGCCTACGCCATCGCCTGGTGGGGCAGTTTCCTGCTCATTCTCAGGCCGGCCCGCCGGCTTCTGATCGCGGCGGAGCGCTTTCGCGGTGGCGACCACTCCGCGCGCGTCGATGGGCCTTACGGACGGAACGAGATCGGAACCCTCGCCCGATCGTTCAACGCCTTCGCCGACGCTTTCCAGAAAATTCACGCCGATCTCACGGCGACGGCTGAAAATCTCAAGGGCATCATCGACAACATCATGGAAGGAATTATCACCGCCGACGAGCGGGGCGCGATTATTTCCTTCAATCGGGCGGTCGAGCGAATCACCGGCCACGCGGCGAAGGACGTCATCGGCCGGAACGTCGATATCCTGATCCCCGAGCCCCATCGCAGCCGCCACGACCGATACCTCGCCGCCTATCTCGCCGGCGCGCCGGCCAAGGTCATCGGCAAGGGAATGCGGCGGCTCGAGGTCCTGCACAAGAACGGAACGCTGATCCCGATCGAATTCGGAGTCGCGGAAACACGTCGCGGCGGCGCGCGCATCTTCATCGGCGTCCTGCACGATCTCAGCGACCAGGTTGCCGCCGAGGCGGCCGATCAAAAAAGGGCGCGGGAAATCGAATCGCTGTTCCAGGCCTCGCCGGCGGCGATCATCGCGCTCGATCGCGACACCAAGGTGGTCTGGTGGAACGCGGCGGCGGAGCGCATCTTCGGCTTCACCGCCGCCGAGGCCATCGGCCGTCCGCACCCCGTCGTGCCGCAAGCCGAAGTGGAGCATTTCCAAAATCATTTCCGGCGGGCGATGGCCGGCGAATCGCTCCGCGACATTCGCGCGACGCGCCAGGCCAAGGGCGGGCGAATGGTGGACGTGGAATTTTCCTCCGCCCCCCTCATGGACGCCCGACACAACGTCATCGGCGTGGTCTACGCGGTCAACGACGTGACGGAACGCGTCCAACTCGAACGCCAGCTCCTGCAGGCGCAGAAGATGGAAGCGGTCGGCCAGTTGACCGGCGGCATCGCGCACGACTTCAACAACTTGCTGGGCGTCCTGATCGGCAATCTCGATTTGCTCCGCGAGCGGGTGGCCCATGATCGCGAAACGCTGGAGTTGGCCGACGCCGCCCTGGAGGCGGGCGTGCGCGGGGCCGAACTCAACAAGCGGCTTTTGGCGTTCTCCCGCCGCCAGGCCTTGGCGCCCGAAACCGTCGACGTCAACGCCGCGCTCACCGCCATGGCGCGGATGCTCCGCCGTTCCCTCGGCGAACGCATAGAAATCGATCTTCATTGCGCCGACGGCGTTTGGCCGGTGCGGGTGGACCCCGTGCAATTGGAAACGGCCATCGTCAACCTCGGCGTGAACGCCCGCGACGCCATGCCCCATGGCGGAACCTTGACCCTGGAAACGCGCAACGCGCCGCTGGATGCCGATTATGCCGCCCGCCACGAAAGCTTGAAACCCGGCGATTACGTGATGATCGCCGTCTCGGACAGCGGCGTCGGCATGACGCCCGAGGTGTTGGCCCGAGTTTTCGATCCCTTCTTCACCACCAAGCCGGTCGGGCAGGGAACCGGCCTGGGCCTGAGCATGGTTTACGGGTTTCTCAAGCAGTCGGGCGGCCACGTGAATATTTATTCCGAACCGGGCGAGGGCACGACCATCCGCCTCTACCTGCCCCGCGATACGGCGGGAACGGAAGCGCCAAGAACAGCCGATGCGGCCGAAAAACATTCACCAACATACAATGAACTGGTGCTGGCGGTCGAAGACAACCCCGACATGCGGCGGATCGCCGTCCGGCAATTGAAGGAGCTTGGCTATCGGGTGGTCGAGGCCGAAAACGCCGACAAGGCGCTGGCCCTGCTCGACGAAGGGCTGAAGCCCGATCTCGCGTTCCTCGACGTCATCATGCCGGGAACCATGGACGGCCTCGATCTCGCCCAACACATCGAGAAGCGTCTTCCCGGCGTCGGCATCCTTATGACCAGCGGCTTCACCGAGCGCGCCACCCCCGAAGCGCGGAAAAACGGAGACAAGACCATCCCGTTTCCGATTCTCGACAAGCCGTATCGCAAGGACGATCTCGCCCGCGCCATGCGGGCCGCGTTGGATAATCGCAAGAACGGAGAACATTCATGAGCAAATTGGTCGTGATCGACGACGAACGATCCTTCGGCGATTTCGTGGGCAGGGTCGCCGCCGCCGCCGGCTACGAGGCGACGGTGACGAATACCGCCGGCGAATTCCGCCGCGCGGTCGAGAAAGAAGCGCCGTCGGTGATCGTGATGGATCTGCAAATGCCGGAAACGGACGGGTTCGAGCTTTTGCGGGAACTGGGCGATAGCCATAACAAGGCCAACATGATCATCGTCAGCGGCGCGGTCGATTCGCGAACGATGGAAACCGCGCGCCGGCTGGGCAAGGAGTTGGGATTGACCATGGCGGGCATCCTGGAAAAGCCGGTGCGCGCTCTGGACCTTCAATCCCTGCTCGCCGGCTTGAACGGTTCAGCGAAAGCAATAACGCCCGATTCCCTGCGCGCCGCCATCGCCAATGATCGCCTCTTTCTCGCCTACCAGCCCAAAATCGACCTGCGGACGAAAAGGCTGGCCGGGGTCGAGGCCCTGGTCCGCTGGCGCGACGAATCCGGCAAGACCATTTATCCCGACGCCTTTATCCCGCTCGCCGAAAGGCACAACCTGATCGACGATCTCACGCTCTGGGTGGTGGATCGGGCCTTTCGCCAAGGCGGGCAATGGCGGGCGAAAGGACTGGATTTGAAGATCGCGGTCAACATCTCGGCCAAGAACATTCACGATCATAACCTTCCCGATCTTCTCGAGGCCAAGTGCCGCGAAGCCGATCTGCCGCCCAATTCCGTCACGCTGGAGTTGACGGAAACCGCGTCCATGCAGAACGCAACCATGCTGCTGGAGGTTCTCGGCCGGTTCCGCGTCAAAGGATTCAACCTTTCCATCGACGATTTCGGCACGGGTTATTCGTCGGTCGTTCAACTCGTGCGGCTGCCGTTTTCCGAGTTGAAGGTGGACAAGTCGTTCGTCATGGAAATGGATCGGGTCAAGGATTCGGCCATCGTCGCCAAGACCATCATCGACATGGGGCACAACCTCGGCCTGTCGGTGGTGGCCGAGGGGGTGGAGAAGGAAAGCGCCCTCAAGATGCTGTGCGAATACGGCTGCGATTTCGCTCAGGGCCGGTATTTCTTCATGCCGATGGATGCCGGACGGGTCGAGGCGCATGCCGCGCTTTTCGCAAAGGGCGGGCCATGAGCGCGATCCTGGTCGTCGACGACCAGAAGGGAATCCGCGACGTCCTGCGCAAGGTGCTGGCCGAGGCGGGCCATGACGTCGCCGAGGCCGAGGATGGGGCGGCGGCCCTGGCGCTTTTCCGGGTGCAGCCGTTCAATCTCGTCATCACCGACATCATCATGCCCGAAATGGAAGGCATCGAAATAATCACGACGATGAAGCGCGAACAACCCAACATCCGAATTCTCGCCATGTCGGGCGGGGGGCGAGCCCGGGTGATGGATTTCCTCGCCGTCGCCGGAAAGGCGGGCGCGGACGCAACCTTGGAAAAACCGTTCCGCAAAAGCGAATTGCTGGATCGAGTGGCGGGACTCCTCGGCACGTGAGCGAACCCATGGGAACGAACAACGCTCCAAACGGCATTAAGCTATCGCTTGTCGAGACATTGCGCGGCCTGTTTGGGCGCGACCGAACCGACTCGCAAGGCGGGGGGTTGGCGCGCTTCGAAACCACGGTCGAGAATCTTCTTCAATCCCACGGTTCGGCGATCCTCGGCCGGGTTCACTTCCTCAACCTCGAGGAATTGATCGTCCGGCGCGGCGAGGGCAGGAGAACCCGCCTGATGAAGGCTGAAAACGTTATTTTGTCCGTTATCGGGAAAAACCTGCAGGAGGGTGAAACCTACGTCCGGCCCGAAGTCGGCGCCATTTGGTTCCTGTTCCCCGATCTCACCCGCGAGGCAAGCGATTTGAAATGCGCGGCGATCGCCGATCAAATCGCGCGGGCGCTATCGGAGGACGACCCGATTTTTTCCGATCTCAAGTCGAAGAGAATCGTCGAGCCCATCGACCGGAAAACCTGGAGCGCCCGCAAAAGCGCTTCGCCCGCCTCGCGCGCCCCCGCCTTGCGAGTCGGATCGGAACGAAAAGGCCGCGAAAAGGAAACCCCTCCCAGCCGACCGGACCCTAAAACGGGAAGTTCAATGCCGACAAGCCGGCAAAGGATCGCCCGGAATCTCCAGCGCGAAAGTTCTTCGCCGGCGGCAGCCCTGTACGCGGATCGCCTGCCGGAGGGAATCTCAGTCGGCTATCAGGCCATCTGGAACGTGCGCAGCAAGATGATCACGTCCTATGCCGCCGTTCCCCGTCGACGCTATCCCGACGGGACGACGGTGACCGGAAGATCGATTCTCGGCGCCGATACCGGCTTCGCTCCCGTCGCGGCCTTGGATTCATTGGTGCAGCGGGAATCGGTCGGCGGGCTGCGTGAACTGATGCGATCCGGCCAGCAGACGCTTCTCGCCCTGCCGATCCATTTTTCGACGGTCGATAACCAGTCTCTCTTCGTGCCGTATTGGCAGGAACTTGCCGGGCTCACTCCGGACGAGCGCAAGCATGTCGTCATCGAGGTTCTCCATGTCTCCGACGCGCTCCCCGCCTTCCGCGCCAAGGACATCATATCTCGGTTGCGTCCCCTGGCGCGGTGCGTTCTTGTCCAGATTTCCCCGGATTCCACGCGCATCCGCTCCTGGGCCGAAGCCGGCGCTCACGCCGTCGGCTTCGCCGCCACGGAGGAGAGATATTCCGAGAAGGTTCTCATGGATAAAATGAACGCTTTCGTCGCGCGCGCCGAGGAGGCCGGCATCCACGCCTTCGCCCACGACGTGACGACCCCGAGCCTGGCGACGGCCGCGGTCGCGGCCGGGTTCCGTTATGTCGGCGGCCCGGCGATCCTGCCGGAAACGAACTCGCCCCAAACGATCGAACCCTTCGAATGCGAACGGATTTTTTCGCAAATCGTTTCGAGCCGGCCTTCGATTCCGGACTCCTAAGTCCGG
>CAYIQU010000063.1:0-7386 GCA_964365645.1 uncultured Hyphomicrobiales bacterium
CCGAAACGGGAAGTTAGATTCCCGGTTTAGGCGGGGGAGAAGGTTCGCCCCCGGGTGCCTTCCCTCCGCCACGCCGTTTCGATGGAAACGGCTCTCTCCGGGTGGCGCCCGGAGAACGGCGACATTTCAAACCGTTATCCGCCACGTGCGGCACGCCTGCGGTTTTTGCGCGCACCGGTCCGAGGGCGAAGCCCGAGGACGAAAACGCGCCCAGGCGCGGTTTCACAATTCTTGGCGTTTTCCGAACGCTGTCCATGGTTTACCTTGGGGGCGAAGCGAGGCGGCATCGCCGCCCGCCCGAAGCCGTCCGTTCAAGCGATGAGTCCGTTCCGGTGCCTGCCGCCCCCTCGAGTTCCCCCGTCACGTCGATTCCTATCCGCATAATGGTGATCGGCGATTCCGGCGTGGTCGTCGGCGCCGTGGAGGCCGCCGTGCGCGGCGCGAACGATATCCGCATCGCGACCACGGCCCAGAACGTCACCCAGGCCGTCATTCGACTGAAAAGCGAGGCCATCGACGTCGCCGTGCTCGACATCGGGATGCCGAACCTTTCCCTCGAGCGCGCCTTGCGGCGCCTTCGGGATACGGCGCCGGCGGTGAACGTCATCTTGAGCGCGTCGTTGACCTTCCGAAACGTGAAGAACAGCATGGCCGCCCTGCTGGCGGGCGCGGCGACGTTCATTCCGGTTCCGGGAAAACATCACAAGGAAAACGACCCGGCCACGTTTCGCCGCGACCTTCTCGACGCGATTCGCGGTCTCGCGGGCAACAAGCGGGCGTCGCGCCCCGGCGCGCGGCCCGCCCCGATCGCCCAACCCATCGCCTTGAGTCTGCGCACCCATCCGCCGACGCGGCCGGACGTCATCGCCATCGGCAGTTCCACCGGCGGGCCGCAAGCCCTGATCGCGCTGCTGCACGATCTGCCGCGCGGCATCAAGACGCCCATCTTGATCACGCAGCATCTGCCGGCCACGTTCACCGCCATTTTCGCGCAGAACATCGCCAAGGCCGCCGGTCGCGCCTGCGCGGAGGGCCATGACGGCGAGGAAATCCGCCCCGGCCGTATCTACGTCGCCCCCGGCGGCTTTCACATGCTGGTGGAAAAGAAGGGATCGGCCAACGTCATCCGCATCACGTCCGATCCCCCGGAAAATTTCTGCCGCCCGGCGGTCGATCCGATGTTCCGCGCCGTCGCCAAGGTCTATGGCCGGAACGTGCTGGCGGTGATCCTGACCGGCATGGGCCGCGACGGCGCCGCCGGCGGCAAGGCGATCGTGGACGCGGGCGGCACCGTGATCGCCCAGGATGAAGCGACCAGCATCGTCTGGGGAATGCCGGGCGCGGCGGCGGAAGCGGGAATCTGTTCCAAAATCCTGCCGTTGCCCGAAATCGCGCCGGCCATCGCCAAGCTGGCGACCTAAATCAAAGATCGAAGCATCGCGACGGCGCGGCGGCCGTAATCGTCCCAGGTGAATCCGGAGGCGACGCGCGCGGCGGCGGCGGCGCCCAGGGCGCGGCGGAAAGCCTCGTCTCCCGCTAGGCGGCCGAGCGCGTCCGCCAGCGGCGCCGAATCGCCGGACGGCACCAACACGATTTCCCGCCCGTCGGACGTCGCGTCCGGCCAACCGGCCGCCGGCGTGGTCACCACCGGCAGGCCCGAGGCCATCGCCTGAAGAATGACCAGGCTGAATCCTTCCTCGAGGGAGGGCAGGCAGAAAATATCCGCCTCTTGATAAGCGACGGCCAGCGCCGCGCGCGACAAAGCGCCCCGAAGCACGACGCGATCCATCGGCAGGCGCGCCAGCACGGTGCTAAAACCGGGCGCGAGTGGGCCGACCAGATGCAGTTCCCACTCCTGGGGCAGGCGGGCGAACGCCTGCACCAGCCACGGCACGCCCTTGCGCACGCCCACTTCGCCCACGAACAAAACCCGCCGCTTGCCCGCGCGCGGCGCGGCCGCCGGCCGGGGGCGGAAACGGGAAAGGTCGACCCCATAGGGATTGACGACGACGCGTTCGGGCGCGACGCCACGGGCGAGAAAACTCTCCCGGGCATAGGCGCTGCCGGTGACGATAAGATCGGCGGCGGCGTATTCGGCCAGTTCCCGCTCGATCAGGCGCGGATCGGTCGCGTTCCAGGAAACGCCCCAGCGGGCATGCGCTTCGCGCAATATCTCGGTCTGGGCGACGATATGGGTCGAACCGCGTTCCAACGCGACGCGCATTCCCCGGCGCTTGGCCTCGACGACGGCTTCGAGGCTGGCGCCGCTCCAGCCGACAAGAATATCGGCGGCGGGCAAATGCCGGGCGGAAAAACGACCGAAGGCCCGCGCGATAAAGAAATCCGGCGACGGCCCGATGCCCAAAGCGCGATGCAGCCGGCGGATCGCCTCCAGCCCCGGCTGGGTGACGAGCTTGACCCCCGCCGGCAGATACCGCCGGGCGACGAACGCGGGATACGTGGTCGCCACCTGCGCCAGCATTCCTTCCCGATGGAGGTGCGTCGCCAGCTCGAACGCGTGGAAGCGGCCGTGAACGGAAACGGCGACTTTCATGGCCGCGCCTCCTTGGCCGCGCGCGTCAGCACCGCGCCCAGCGTCGTCGCCTGCCTCGTCCACGAATAGGCGGCCAGCCGGGCGCGATCGACGGCGGGCGGCGGATCGCGGCGGGTCCGCCATGCGCGATCCAGCGCCTCGACAAGAGCGGCGCGGTCGTCGCACGAATAAAGGGTCCCGCCCACGGCGACGGCGACGTCCCGGGCCTCGGCTTCCTCGCCGGGGAAGGAAAGCACCGGCCGATCCGCGCTCAACAGCTCGATCAGCTTGTGGTGATACGTGGTCGTGGTCTTGGTGTAGATGTTGGCGTGCGCCGAAAGGGTCAGCGCCCGCCATTCCGCGAACGGCAGGAAATCGCGCGCGTCCACCCGGCACAAACCCCCAAGCGAACGGGCCGCGCCCGCGAAGCGGCGCCGGTCGGTTCCGGCGTAGACGAGGCTCACCTCCGCCCGCTCGGCCGCCGTCCGCCGCGAGAGCCATTCGCGGATGCCGTCGATCAAGGCGTTCAGGGAAACGTCTTCATAAAGGCCGCCGGTCAGCACGAGGCGAAACCCGTCCCGCGGCCGGGTATCGGGCGGCGGCGCGAGAAGCGATTCCGAAACGCCGCTGTAGACGACCGTCTTGGGCTGCAGGAACCAGGGCGCCAGCCTGTCCACGTGGCTTTGGGAAAACGCGGTGATGTGGGCGGCATCGGCGAACCGCCGGGCCAAGGGCGCGCGCAACAACGAGGGGATGAACGTCGACCAATGATCCTTCACGTCGCCGACCCAAGGGCAATTCGCCCGCGCGGCGATGCCTCGGGCGATAAGCCAGGCGTCGGTGTTCCCGAACACCCCCCACACGGCGTCGGGGCGGAACGTTTCCGCCAGCACCGGCCAGGCGGCGCGGCTGCCCGCGCGCCAATCGGCGAACATGCCCCCCATCGCCCAATAATAGCCGGCGACCAGGGCCTTGCGCAGCGGCCAGGGAATCGCGCCGCCGCGAAGAAGGTCCAACGTCCAGGATGGACGCGGCGCGCAGGCCAGATGGAACGGCCGCGACCAATCGTGGGCGACCAGCCGTTCGGCCAAGGGCACCGCATCGCCGGGCGCGCCGTCGAGAGTCGCGGTCAAAAGAACCACGCGATGCGACGCCGCCGCCAAGGCGGCGGCGAATTCGCGCGCCCGGGTCGCGCACACGTGCGGCATGTCGGGGTGGCAATGATTGACGAGAACGAACCGCATCGGCGCCTACGAAAAGACGGAATGCTTGGGTTGATTTCGCGCGCGATCCACGAAATGCCGGAACCAGGCCTCGACGATCATCGGCATCCACAGCGACCAGGCCAAATGGCGCTCGCCCTTCTCCAGGCGCTCGACCGCCGTTTGCCACCACGCCGCGTCCCACAGGCCGCGCGCCGCGAAGGCCGGATCGTTGACCGTGTCCCGAGCATAAGCCAAGAGCTCGCCCTTGAACCAGTTTTCCTGCGGCGGACGAAACCCCTGCTTGTTCCATCGCTCGCGGATCGAATCGGGCAGAATGCCCCGCAGCGCCCGGCGCAGCAGATGCTTGGTTTCGGCCCCGCCCATCAGATGCTCCGGCGGCAAGGAAAAGACGAATTCGGCGATGCGGTGGTCGCAGAACGGCAAGCGCACCTCGCGGGAATGGGCCATGGAGTTACGGTCGCCGTAACGCAGCAGCGTCGGCAAATGCAGATCGAAGGCATCCTCGTGCAACGCGTGATGCAGATCGGGCGGCGTCTCCTGGGCGCCGCCGCCGGCCAGGCGCGACGCCTCGCGGCTCAAGCCCAGGCGGGGGTCGCTGCCCTTGCCGGTCAGGCGCGACAGGAGGCGTTTGGCCCCGAGCGGCATCATCTTCTTGCCGCGCTCGGCCCATCCGGAAAGGGCCAAGGGATAGCGCGCCCGGATGGCCGCAGCCTCGCGCTTGAGGCGATCCCGGTCGCCGTCGCGGGCCAGTCCCCTCAAGTAAGCGGCGAAATACTGTTCGTAGCCGGCCAGAATTTCATCGCCGCCCTGGCCGTCGAGAAGAACCGTGATCCCTGTTTCCCGGGCCAGCCGGAAAACGCACCATTGCGCGTACTGGCTGGTGCTGCCGACGGGAAGCTCGTTCAGCCAGACGAACGACTCGAGATCGGCGAGCAGGCCTTTCGCGGTCGGTTCGGTGACATGAGCCGTGGCCCCAACGTGCCGGACGATGGTTTCCGCGAACGGTCCTTCGTCGGCGTCGGTGCCGGGAAAGCGCCCGGTGAAGGTGTGGTACGGCGTGTCGTCGCCCATCAGGTTCCGGCCGATGCAGACGATGGCGCTCGAATCCAATCCCCCGGACAGGCACGACCCCAGGGGCACGTCGCTGCGCAACCGCAGCCGAATGGAATCGGTCAGAAGCTCGCGAAGCCGATCGGCCGCGCTCGCCTCGTCGGGAGCGTTGCTTGCCGAAACCGCCGGCTGCAAGCGCCAGTACCGCTCCGTGCGCGGCGTCAGGGAATCGAGGTCGAGGCTCAAGCGTTCGCCCGGCAACAGTTGGCGAATGGCCGGGAAGACCGTTCCGCCGTCGCTATCGAGTCCCCGTCGGGGATCGGCGATGAAGCGGACAAGCGGGGCCGGATCGACCGCGTTTGAGACCGAATCGAGGGACAGCAGCGCCTTGTATTCGGAGGCGAAGGCGAAGTAGCCGTCGCCGCACGCGTAGAGAAACGGTTTTTCGCCGAACCGGTCCCGGGCGCAGAAAAGACGCCGGCGGCGTCGATCCCACAGGGCGAACGCGAACATGCCGTTCATCTCGCGCAGGCAATCGTCACCCCACGCGCGATAGGCCTCGAGGATGACCTCGGTGTCGCTGGCGGTGGCGAAGCGCGCGCCCATCGCCTGCAATCGGGCGCGCAATTCGAGGTAGTTGTAGATTTCGCCGTTGTGGACGACGACCAATGTCCCGTCCGCCGTCGCCATCGGCTGGCGGCCCTCGTCGCCGGTGCAGATGATCGCCAGGCGCCGATGGCCGAGAACGACCCGCCCGTCGGTCTCCCGCCACTGTCCGGTCCCGTCGGGGCCGCGATGGTCCATGGAGGCGGTCATGGCCGCGACCGCCCGGTCGTTGACCGGACGCGCGCCCGAAAGAATGCCCGCGATCCCGCACACGCCGCTACCTCGCCCCTTCCTTGACCGCGCGCCGTTCAAGCAGAACGGTCGTCAGCGCGAAAACGACGACGTAGGATATGGAAAGACCGAGCGCTAAAACGTACAGCGCGCCGCCGGTCGGCTCCATCCAGGCGGCCAGCGCGCCGGCGCCGAAGACGGCGTATTGAACCAGCTTGATGGCGATGATGGACCGGGCAAGGCGCAGGTTCAGCCCGTGGCTCCGCAACATTTCGGTGCAACTGTAGAAAACGACGAACGGCGCCAGCGCCACCAGGACAGCGGCCGTATCGCTCCATTGCGGCCCGAACACCCACGGCACCAGCGGCGGCGCGAACAGAACGATCGCCGCCGCGATCAAGGCGAGAAAGCCGCCGAGAACGGCGACGGCCCGCCACAACAGCCGGCGGCGAATCGCGAGATCGGCGACCCGGATCAAGGTGACGGGGACGAGGCGCCCCACCAACGGCGCCAATACCTGATGCGGGATAAGAGCCATCCGGTGCGCCTGGGCGAAAATACCGGCGCCGGCAACACCGCCGATCGCGCCGCCGCACAGAACGATGAAGCGTTGGAAAGCCGCCTCGATCAGCCCCTCGGCCCACAGGCCGCGAGCCTCGCGGAACAGCGCCCGCCACTCGTCCCCGCGCACCGGCCGCAAAAGGGGAAACGGAACCATGCCTTTGGACAGGAATATGGCGAATCGCAGAACGCTGGCGATCAGTTCTCGCAGATAAAGCGCGATGGCGCCGGCGCCCGCCAGCACCAACGCGACGGCGACCGCGTATCCCATCAACTGCGAGCCGGTTTCGACCAGGGCGATCGGCACATACCGCAGGTTTCGCTCCGAGAAAGCGATGGACTGGCTGGTCCAATGCCCAAAAGCGATCGCCGCGACCAACAGCAAGGACGGAACGGAAAGGTGTCCGAAGGCCGCAAGCCAGAGAACCACGAGCGCGGCCGAAACCATCGTCTCCCACATCAGGGCGGCCCGATAACGATCGCGTCGTTCCTCGGTCAAATCCTCGTCGCGGGCGCGAATGATGAGAATGTTGAGGCGAAGCGAAAGAACCATCTGAACGAGCGCGGCCGTGGCGTACATGAGCGCGAAGTAGCCGAAATCCTCGGGCGTCAGCAGCCGCATCAATATGAGCTGGCCCGCCAGGCCGCCGACCGCCTGCACCACGGCGCCGACGGTCAGGAGCGCCCCGCTGCGGATGAAACTCGCGAACTGGGTCGAAATGTTCATGGGTTTCCTCGCCGCCCGGCGCGAAGAACGTCCTCGAAGATGCGCAGCAGATGATCGACGTGGCTTTCCCAGTCGAGCATGGTTTCCGCTCGCTTGCGGCCGTTGGCGATGAGCCGATCCCTTTCCGTGGGATCGGCGTCGAGCCGGCGAAGCACGGCCGCGAACGCGCTCGGCCGAAGCGGCGCGTGATAAAGGGCGGCGTCGCCGAGGACCTCGCGGTTGACCGGCGTGTCCGCCGCCAGAATGGGAATCCCCGCCGCCAGGGCCTCGGCCATCGGGTGGCCGAACGTCTCCGAAATCGAGGGAAACGCGAAAACGTCGTGAGCTCCGTAAACCTCCGGCAGATCCGCATAGTTCACCGGCCCGAGTTCAACCAATCCCTGGGCCACTCCGCGCCGGACGTGAAACAGGTCCCAGGCCGACCCGAGGCTCTGCTCGATTTCTCTCTCTTC
>CAYIQU010000064.1:0-7317 GCA_964365645.1 uncultured Hyphomicrobiales bacterium
GGGTCGTCCTGCCCGACGGCAAAACGGTCCGGCTGGGGTTCGCCGCGCGCAACGGGCATCCCTACACGGCGATCGGCCGCGTCCTGGTCGAGCGCGGCGTCCTGCCCGCCGACGCCGTCACCATGACGGCGATCCGCGCCTGGATCGCCGCGAACCCGAAGACGGGCGCGGAACTGATGCGCGCGAACCGCTCTTATATCTTCTTCCAGGAACGCACGGGCGAAGGCCCGGTCGGCGCGTCCGGCGCGGCGCTGACGCCCGGGCGCAGCCTGGCGGTCGATCCCGCCTTCATTCCCCATGGCCTGCCGGTCTGGGTCGCGACCCGGGACCCGCTCGACGCCGGGCGACCCTTGGCGCGCCTCGCGCTGGCGCAGGATTCCGGGGCGGCGATCAAGGGACCCTTGCCGGTGGTCATCATCATCGGCCCCGGCGCCGCCGCCGCCGCCGCCGCCGGCGCGATGAAGCATTCGGGCGCGCTGTTCGTTCTCAGGCCCAAGGCGCTGCCCGCGCCTTGAGACGCGCTTGCCTTTGGCGGGCGTCGGGGCCAATCTGGCCGCCATGTCGTCCGCGTCCGATTCATATCCCCCGTCCTCGTCGACCGCGCCGCCCGACCGCCCGCGCGTCGGGCTGTTCGTCACCTGCCTGGTCGACCTGATGCGCCCGACGGTGGGATTCGCCGCGGTGAAATTGCTGGAAGAGGCGGGTTGCACGGTGGAAGTGCCGCAGGCGCAGACCTGCTGCGGCCAGCCCGCCTGGAATTCGGGCGACTCGGCCAACGCGCGCCGGGTGGCGAAGGGGCTGATCGCGGCGTTCGAGCCCTATCGCTACGTCGTCGCGCCGTCGGGCTCGTGCGCGGGCATGATCCGCGTCCATTATCCCGAGTTGTTCGCGGGCCAGGGCGAATGGGAAGAACGCGCCCGCGCCCTGGCCGCCAAGACCCACGAGCTGGTCTCGTTCCTGGTCGACGTGATGAAAGTGCCCGGCGTCGCGTCGCGGTTCGAGGCCAGCGCCACCTATCACGATTCGTGTTCGGGCTTGCGCGAAATGGGCGTCAAGACGCAGCCGCGCGCGTTGCTGGCGACCGTCCAGGGCCTGACCCTGCGCGAGGGCCGTGAAGCCGAAACCTGCTGCGGGTTCGGCGGGCTTTTCTGCGTCAAATATCCGGACATCTCGGCGGCCATCGCCGACGTCAAGGTCGACGACATCGTCGCCACCGGCGCCAAGACGGTGCTCGGCGGCGACATGGGCTGCCTCCTGAACATCGCCGGCCGGCTGAAACGCCGGGGCCTCGACGTCGAAACCCGCCACGTCGCCGAGGTGCTGGCGGGCAAGACCGACGCGCCGCCGATCGCCGGCGACTGAGAGCGCGGGGAACGCCGGCCATGGACAGCACCGCCGCACGCTTCGAGACCAACGCCCGCGAAGCGCTGGCGACGCCGACGTTGCAGGCCGCGCTCGGCAAGCTCGCCGACGGATTCCCCGGCCGCCGGCGCGAAGCCGCCGCGCGGCTGCCCGAATTCGAGGCCCTGCGCGACGCCGCGCAAGCCATCAAGGAACACGTGCTCGACCACCTCGACGTCTATCTCGAAACCTTCGAGGCGCGCGTCACGGCGGCCGGCGGCGAGGTTCATTGGTGCGCCGACGCCGAGGAAGCCCGGCGCGCCATTCTCGATATTTGCCGCAAAGTCGGCGCCCGCACCGTGACCAAGAGCAAATCGATGATCGGCGAGGAACTCGCCATCAACGAATACCTGGAACGGCACGGCATCCGGCCGGTGGAAACCGACTTGGGCGAATACATCATCCAGCTTCGCCGCGAGCCGCCCAGCCACATCATCGCGCCCGCCATCCACCTGTCGTTGCCGCAAGTGGCCGAGACGATCCGCGCCGCGCATACCGCCCGCGCGCCCGGGCGCGTCCTGGACGAGCCTTCGGTCCTGCTCGACGAGGCGCGCGCCGAGCTGCGCGAGGATTTCCTGACCGCCGACGTCGGCATCACCGGCGCCAACATGCTGATCGCGGAAACCGGCAGCAACGTGCTGGTGACCAACGAGGGCAATGCCGATCTGACCCACACGCTGCCGCGCGTGCACATCGTCATCGCCAGCATCGAGAAGATCGTGCCGACGCTGGAGGACGCGGACGTCGTCCTGCGCGTGCTGGCGCGGTCCGCCACCGGGCAAGAGGTGTCGGTCTACACGTCGTTCTGCACCGGGCCGCGGCGTCCGGGCGATCTCGACGGCCCCGAGGAATATCACGTCGTCTTGCTCGACAACGGCCGCTCGAAGCTGCTCGGCACCGAGTTTCACGACATGCTGCGCTGCATCCGCTGCGGCGCGTGCCTCAATCATTGCCCGGTCTATCGCGCCGTCGGCGGCCACGCCTACGGCTGGGTCTATTCGGGACCCATGGGCGCGGTGCTGATTCCCGCCCTGATCGGGCTCGAGGAGGCGGCGCACCTGCCCAACGCCTCGACCCTGTGCGGCCGGTGCGAGGACGTTTGTCCGATGCGAATCCCGTTGCCGCGCATGTTGCGCGCCTGGCGCGAACGCCAGAACGACGCCAAGCAAACCTCGTGGCGCGCGCGGGCGGGTCTTTCGGCCTGGACTTTCTTCGCCGCCCGGCCGTGGCTTTACCGCCCGCTGGCGGCGCTGGCGATCCGCGCGTTCGGCAATCTCGCCGGCGGCAAGGGCCGGTTGCGGCGCGTGCCCTTCCTGGGCGGATGGACGGCGGCGCGCGATTTGCCCGCGCCCGAGGGCGAGACGTTCATGACCCTTTGGGCCGAAGGCGAACATCGGCGAGGCGTGCGATGAGCCGGGCCAGCCGTCAATTCATGCTCGCCGCCATTCGCCAAGCCTGCACCGCCCGGCGCGGCAATTCCGGGGTCGCGGCGGTTACAGGGCGGCTCGGCCGCCACGCCGCCGGCCCGGTGCCGGCCCGGGGCCAGGTGGACCGCGACCATCGGATCGCGCTTTTTACCGCCGAGGCCGAGCGGGTCCAGGCGAACGTGGTCCGCGTCGCCTCGCTTCAGGACGTTCCCGGGGCCATCGCCGGCTATCTCGCCGGTCGCAACATCGAGCCGCGCCTGAAACTGGCCCCGGACCCCCTGCTGCGAAACATTCCTTGGGCGCAACAATCCACTCTTTCCACGACCGAGGGCAGGGGCGAACGAAACGATCCGGTGGGCGTCACGGGCGCGTTCGCCGCGGTGGCGGAAACGGGAACGCTGGTGCTGGCCTCGGGCGCCGACAGCCCGACGTCGCTGGCGTTCGTCCCGCCGGTCCACGTCGCGGTGGTGCCGCTTGAGCGCCTAGTCGGCACCTACGAGGAAGCTTGGGCGCGCCTGCGCGAGCGCGCGCCCGGCGGGCAGGGCCCCTTCATGCCGCGCGCGGTCAACTGGATCACCGGGCCGTCGCGCACCGCCGACATCGAACAAACCCTGTTGCTCGGCGCGCACGGGCCGCAGCAGCTGTTGATCGTCCTGGTCGATGGGCCGGGCGATGGCGAAGGGACCTGACAAGCGTCGCGCGGCGATTTCCGACGCGCATCTGTGGCGCGTCGTCGCCGACGAGACGCGGCCGCTGAGGCACAAACGTCGCCCTGTTCCGTCGGCCGCCGATTTGGCGCCGGACGAAATCCCGGCGAACGACAGGCCGGCGACGAAGGCGAAAACCAAACCCAAAGCCGCCGCCTTGCCCCGCCCCTTGCCGCGTCCCGTCGCGCCCGCCCTCGAGGCCGGGCCCGGCGCGCCGCCCAACGTCGATCGCAACACCGCGCTTCGCTTCAAGAAAGGCGACATGCCGATCGAGGCGACCCTCGATTTGCACGGCATGACGCAGGAATCCGCCCATATCGCGCTGGCCGCCTTCATCGCGCGCGCCCGCGCGGCGGGCCGGCGATGCCTGCTGGTCATTACCGGCAAGGGACGCCGCGCCGGGTCCGGCGGCGAGTCCACCGGGGTGCTGCGCGCCAACGTGCCGCGCTGGCTGAACGGGGCCGACCTCAGGCCGCACATCCTGGCCATCGCCCACGCCCGCCCGCGTCACGGCGGCGAGGGCGCGCTGTACGTTCTGCTGAAGCGCGTGCGGGGCGCGCCATGACGCCATTCGGGAAAAGACTGCGCGAGCTGCGCGCGAAAAAGGGCGTGACGCAGAAAAAAATGGCGGCCGAGCTCGGCCTTTCGGCGGCGTATCTCTCGGCGCTCGAACACGGGCGGCGCGGCCGGCCTTCGTCCGGGTTCGTGCGCCAGGCGTGCGCCTACTTCGGGCTCATCTGGGACGACGCCGAGGCGCTCAAACGGCTCGCCGACGAATCCCACCCGCGCATCCGGGTCGAGACCGGCGGCCTTTCGCCGCGGGCGACCGAGCTGGCCAACCTGCTCGCGCTGCACATCGACCAGCTCGACGACGACACCATTGCCTGGATCATCGCCGAAATCCGGGGGCGGCTGGGCGGGCGCCGGCCGCGCGAATCCTGATCCCCTCGCTCCTGAGGATTTGGGGACAAAAGCCTTAACGAACATCGCCCAACGATTCGTTTCATCGTTGATATAATTGAATTTTACCCATCCGAAACGGTAAACGCCCCCTGTGGAAAACCGGGTGGATAACCACAGGGACAGCGCCACCCTATATCCATCCAGCCCCTTGAATCCCCTCGAAAAACCGATTTTGGGGATTGTGAGGAAACAAGGGCGGCGGGGGCGGGTCGGGGCTGCTGGCCTCGTTCGGTCGTTCCTGGTACATACGGGCCAGATCGAAACGGGCGGCGCGGGAATTCCGGAGCGACAAGGTCATGCGCACAGCAACGGTGGAACGAAAGACCAAGGAGACCGCGATCAAGGTCGCGGTCAACCTGGACGGCACGGGCGTTTACAAGATCGCCACGGGCATCGGCTTTCTCGATCACATGCTGGAGCAGCTGTCGCGCCACAGCCTGATCGACCTCGAGGGCGAGGCGAAGGGCGACCTGCACATCGATTTTCACCACACGACCGAGGACGTCGGCATCGCCATCGGCGAAGCGGTCGCCCGTGCGCTGGGCGACCGTCGGGGGATCGCGCGCTTCGGCCAGGCCAGCTCGCCCATGGACGAGGCGCTGACCGAAATCGCCCTCGACGCCTCCAACCGTCCTTATCTGGTGTGGAAAGTGTCGTTTTCGAAACCGAAGCTGGGCGAGATGGACACGGAATTGTTCCACGAATGGTTCCAGGCCTTCGCCCAGGCGGCGGGCCTGACGCTGCACGTTCGCAACGAATACGGCGACAACAACCATCACATCGTCGAGTCCTGTTTCAAGGGACTCGCGCGGGCGCTGCGCCAGGCGATCGCCATCGATCCCCGGCGCGCGGACGCGGTGCCGTCCACCAAGGGCGTCCTCGGCGGCTCGCTTTAGCGGGACCGGCGGCGGCGGAAAACCGATGCGCTTCTATACGGTGCACGTGCGTCATCGCGGACTCGATCCCGATCGCGACATCGCCTTGGTGAAGGAAGGCTTTTCCTGGCCCGCCTTCTTCTTCAGCCTGATCTGGGCGCTTTACCGGCGGCTGTGGGCGGCGGCGGCGGGCCTGCTCGCGGCCGTTCTCGCGCTCGAGGGACTGACGGCGGCCAGCGGCCTCGATCCGGCGACGGGCACGGTGTTTTCGCTCGGGCTGTCGGCGGCGTTCGGCTGGCTCGGCAACGATCTGGCGCGGCGCAAGCTGGAGCGCGACGGATTCGCCTGCATGGGCGTGGTCGCGGCCGACGATCCGGACGCGGCGCTGAAGCGGTTTCTCGACGGCACGCCCGACCTGGCCGGCGAATTGGCTCTCACCGTGCGGCCCTGAGAAAGACGATGCAAGTCGCCATCATCGATTACGGTTCAGGCAATCTGCGCTCCGCGGCGAAGGCATTCGCCCGCGCCGCTCAAGACAACGACATCGCCGCCGAGATCGTCGTCACGGCCGATCCGGCCGTCGTCGCCCGGGCCGATCGCGTCGTTTTGCCGGGCGTCGGCGCGTTCGCCGACTGCAAGCGCGGCCTGGCGGCTCTGCCCGGCATGATCGAGGCGATGGAAGACGCGGCGCGCAAACAGGGCAAGCCCTTCCTCGGCATCTGCGTCGGGATGCAGCTTCTCGCCACGCTTGGTCACGAACACGGCACGCGCGAGGGCCTGGGCTGGATCGCGGGCGAGGTGGGCGTGCTCGAACCCGCCGACGCCGCATTGAAAATTCCGCACATGGGCTGGAACAACCTGGATTTCCGCGAAGGCGGCCATCCGCTGCTGGCCGGCCTCGCGCCCGGCGCGCACGCTTATTTCGTCCACTCCTACGCGATGAAATGCCGCGACGCGGCGGACGTCGTCGCCACCGCCGATTACGGCGGCCCGGTGACGGCGCTGATCGCGCGCGGCAACATCGCCGGCACCCAATTCCACCCCGAGAAAAGCCAGGCGACGGGCCTGCGCCTGATCGCCAACTTCTTGCGCTGGGAACCGTGAGCGGCATGATCTTCTTTCCCGCCATCGACTTGAAGGACGGCCGGTGCGTGCGCCTGTTGCGCGGCGACATGGACAAGGCGACCGTATTCGGCGCCGATCCGGCGGCGCAGGCGCTGGCGTTCGCCGGCGCGGGCTGCGCATGGCTGCACGTGGTCGACTTGAACGGCGCGTTCGCGGGAAAACCGGTCAACGGCGCGGCGGTCGAGGGGATTCTCGCCGTCGTCAAGGTGCCGATGCAATTGGGCGGCGGCATCCGCGACATGGAAACGGTGGATTTCTGGATCGAGCACGGCGTCGCTCGCGTGATTTTGGGCACCGCCGCCCTGAAAAATCCGGCGCTGGTGAAAGACGCCTGCCGCCGCCATCCGGGCCGCGTCGCCGTCGGGGTGGATGCGCGTGACGGCCAAGTCGCGACCGAGGGCTGGGCGGAGATGAGCCGGGTTCCCGTGCTCGATCTCGCCCGGCGCTTCGAGGACGCGGGCGTCGCCGCGCTGATCCACACCGACATCGCCCGCGACGGCGCCATGGCCGGGCCCAACACGGCGGCGACCATCGCCCTGGCCCAGCAAGTGTCCATTCCGGTCATTCTTTCCGGGGGCGTTTCGTCGCTCGACGATCTCAAGGCGGTCGCATCGGCGAGCCGGGCGGCCCGGCGCGGCCTGGCCGGGGTCATCAGCGGGCGCGCGCTCTACGACGGCCGGCTCAATGTGCGCGCCGCCGTTCAGGCGTTGAAAGGATAAGGCGGCGATGCTGAAGGTCCGCGTCATTCCCTGTCTCGACGTCGATCGCGGCCGCGTGGTCAAGGGCGTGCGCTTCGTCGATCTGGTGGACGCGGGCGAT
>CAYIQU010000065.1:0-7300 GCA_964365645.1 uncultured Hyphomicrobiales bacterium
AGTCGCTGAAGAACTCGACCAACGACGCCTTCATCAAGCAATGGCAGACCTTCATCAAGAACCCGAAGCGAGTCACCAACGACCCGATGGAAGCGACCTACCTGGGCTTCAAGATGTGGACCCAGGCGGTCAAGCAGGCGGGCACCACCGACGTGGACGCCGTTCGCCAAGCCATGTACGGCCAGAAGGCGAAAGCGCCGGGCGGATTCGAGTCGGTGATGAACAGCAACCATCACCTCTCAAAGCCCGTCTTCATCGGCGAGATCAAGTCCGACGGCCAGTTCCAGGTGGTGTGGAAGACCAAGGGTCCGGTCAAGGCCGACGCTTGGTCCAAGTATATCCCCGAAAGCGCCAAGCTGACCGCCGACTGGACCTATCCGTGGGTCTGCGGCAACTGCGTGAAGCCGAAGTACGCCAACTGATGCTCGCTTAACCGGCGGATGGACCGCGCGTGGGGCGCGGTCCATCCCCGGACGACCGACCAAGAGATCGCGACAGGGACCGCCGGAGACCGATCCATGTTCGAACAGATGATCCGCCGTGGACGCTTGTGGTATGCCGCCATCCTGATTGTATCGGGACTGGTCGCGCCGTTTGCGTCTCACGCCGCTGATTTCGCCGAAGCGGTCAGAAACCTCGGCAACGATTCCTTCGCGGAAAAATCCGCCGCCATCGATCTGGTGTCCGCCTCGGGCCATGCCCGCGCGCCGGAAATCCTCGCCGCCCTGAAGGCGGGAAAATTGTATGTGCGCCTCGCCGACAATGTCGTCTTGATCGGGGAGGACGCGGGCGACACCATCAAGGCCGTCGTCGCGGCGACCGGCGAAGACGCTGGAAGTCCGGCGGCCGACACCGTCAGTCAAATTGTCATTAACAACCGGCTGCGGGCGAAGCTGGAATCGGCCGCCAGTCAACAGAACATGCTGACCGGCGACGCCGCCGCCCGGCGCAAGGCCGCCGAGGCGCTTTTGAAAACGCCCAACGCGGCCGCCACGCCCATGCTGCGGGATGCGATCGCCAAGGAAACGGACGCCGCTGCCAAGGCCGCGCTGATCCTGGCCCTGGCCGCCGCCGAACTATCGGATGCCGAACCCGTAAAGCGGAAAGCGGCCGTCGCCGTATTCGTCGAAACATCCGATCCGCTGGTCAAAAATTTGATTCAGGCGCGGCTGGCCGTGGAACAGGACGCGGGTGTGCGCGAGGCTCTTGGCGGCGCGCTCAAGAAAATCGAGGGCAAGCTTGCTTTCTACAACATCGCGCTCAATCTTTTTCAGGGCATCAGCCTGGGCTCGATTCTGCTGCTGGCGGCACTCGGCCTTGCCATCACGTTCGGCGTCATGGGCGTCATCAACATGGCCCACGGCGAGATGATTATGCTCGGCGCCTATACCGCCTATGTCGTTCAGGAAGCTTTCCGTGCCTGGGCGCCCGCCGCCGTCGGCTGGTATTTGCCGGTCGCGGTGCCGATGGCCTTTCTGGTGGCAGGCAGCGCCGGAATCCTGATCGAGCGCACGGTAATCCGCTGGCTCTACGGCCGCCCGCTCGAAACCCTGCTGGCCACCTGGGGGCTGTCGCTGATGCTGCAACAGCTGGTTCGCACGATCTTCGGCGCGCCCAACAAGGAAGTGGCGAACCCCGCTTGGATGACCGGCGGCATCGAACTCGCGGGCGGCATTCTGCTGACCTACAACCGCATTATCATCGTCGCCTTTTGTTTGGTCATGCTGGCCGTGTTGGCCGCCGCGATCCGTTTCACCCGCTTTGGCTTGGAAATGCGGGCCGTGACCCAGAACCGGCGCATGGCGGACGTGATGGGGATTCCGACCGGGCGGGTGGACGCGCTGACCTTCGGCCTTGGCTCGGGGCTCGCGGGCATGGCCGGGGTCGCGTTGTCGCAGATCGGCAACGTCAGTCCCAACCTGGGCCAGACCTACATCATCGACAGCTTCATGGTGGTGGTGTTCGGCGGCGTCGGCAGCCTGTGGGGCACCCTGGTCGGCGCCATGAGCCTCGGCTTGGTCAACAAGTTCCTGGAACCCTACGCCGGCGCGGTTCTGGGAAAGATTTTCATTCTAGTCGCCATCATCTTGTTCATCCAGAAGCGTCCGCGCGGACTGTTCGCCCTCAAGGGCCGCGCGGTGGAGGCGTGAACCCGTGACTCCATTTTCGCCCTCGGCGTCCCCCTTCGCCTTTCTGACGCAAAGCCGGGCGGCCATGATCACGCTGGGGCTTCTGCTGGCGGCCGCCGTCGTTGTGCCGATCTTGAACCTGATGGTTCCGGCCGCCTCGGCCCTGCACGTGCCGACTTGGGCGGTGACCCTGCTGGGTAAATACCTGACGTATGCCTTGCTCGCGCTCAGCGTCGATCTGGTCTGGGGTTTTTGCGGAATCTTGAGTCTCGGCCACGGCGCCTTCTTCGCGCTCGGCGGCTATGCGATGGGCATGCACTTGATGCGTCAGATTGGCGAGCGCGGGGTCTACAAGCATCCCGTCCTGCCCGATTTCATGGTCTTTCTCAACTGGAAGGACTTGCCTTGGTATTGGCATGGCTTCGACGTCTTTCCCTTCGCCCTGCTGATGGTGGTTCTGGCGCCGGGCCTGCTGGCTCTGGCCTTCGGCTGGTTCGCGTTCCGCTCGCGCGTCACCGGGGTCTATCTCTCCATCATCACCCAGGCGATGACGTTCGCCCTGCTGCTGGCCTTCTTTCGCAACGACATGGGCTTCGGCGGCAACAACGGCTTGACCGACTTCAAGGATATTCTCGGGTTCAACCTCCAAGCCGACGGCACGCGGGCGGCGCTGTTCGCGGCTTCGGCCGTGGCGTTGGCGGCGGGTTACACCGTCTGCCGCTTCATCGTCGCCTCGCGGCTGGGGCGCGTTCTCGTCGCCATCCGCGACGCCGAAAGCCGCGCCCGTTTCCTCGGCTACCGGGTCGAGAACTACAAGCTGTTCGTTTTCGCCGTCTCGGCGGTGCTGGCGGGGATCGCCGGCGCGCTTTACGTGCCCCAAGTCGGCATCATCAACCCGAGCGAGTTCTCGCCCGCCAATTCCATCGAAATCGTCGTCTGGGTCGCGGTCGGCGGGCGCGGGTCGCTGCACGGCGCGATCCTGGGCGCGATCTTGGTCAACTACGCCAAGACCTATTTTACCGGCGCGCTGCCGGAAGCCTGGCTCTACGTGCTGGGCGGGCTCTTCATCGTCGTCACCCTGTTCCTGCCCAAAGGCATCATCGGCTCTCTACCCGCCTTTTCGGCGCGGGATTCGTCCTTGTCCGGCTTGCGATCCGAACCGGAGAAATCGGAGGCGCGGCCATGATGTCGTTCCTCCGTCAACCTCTACCCAGCGCCGTCGCCCATGAACCGGCGGCGTGGCTGCACGCCCAGCCCGCGCGCAAAGACAGTATTCTTTATCTCGATGGCGTGACGGTCAGCTTCGACGGCTTCCGCGCGCTGAACAACCTGAGCCTTTACGTCCTGGCGGGCGAGTTGCGCGCCATCATCGGGCCCAACGGCGCCGGCAAGACGACGATGATGGACGTCATCACCGGCAAGACCCGGCCTGACGCGGGCGAGGTCTATTTCGACGGAACCGTCGATTTGACCGAACTGGACGAAACCCGCATCGCCAACATGGGCATCGGCCGCAAGTTCCAAAAGCCGACGGTATTCGAGAATCACACGGTCTTCGAGAACCTGGAATTGGCCCTGAAGGGCGGACGCGACGCCCTGGCCGCGCTCTTTTTTCGCCTGGACTCGGGGCAGCGGGCCCGGATCGAGGAAGTCCTCGAAACCGTCGCGCTCGCCGACCAGCGGTTTCGTGCGGCGGGTGATCTGTCCCACGGGCAGAAGCAGTGGCTGGAAATAGGCATGCTCCTGATGCAGGACCCGGAACTGATGCTCATCGACGAGCCGGTCGCCGGCATGACCGACGCCGAGACCGAGGAAACGGCGGTGCTGCTCAAGGAAATCGCCAAGACCCGCTCGGTGGTGGTGGTCGAGCACGACATGGATTTCGTCCGGGCGCTGGATTGTCGGGTCACGGTGCTGCACGAGGGTTCGGTCCTGGCCGAAGGCTCGCTCGATACTGTGCAGGCGAACGAACGCGTGGTCGAGGTTTACCTGGGGCGCTGAACGATGCTGCAAGCCGAATCCATCGATCTGTTCTACGGCGCGAGCCAGGCCTTGCGGGGCGTATCGGTTTCCGCCGCCGTGGGGCGCATCACCTGCGTCTTGGGGCGCAATGGGGTGGGCAAGACCACGCTCATGCGCGCCATCGTCGGCCAGCAGCCGATCCGTTCGGGCCGTATCCTGTGGGACGGCGCGGACATCGGCGCGCTGAAGCCGCACCAGCGGGCGCGCCGGGGCATCGCCTTCGTGCCGCAGGGCCGCGAGATATTCCCGCTGCTGACGGTCGAGGAGAATCTCAAATCCGGGTTCGCGGCCCTGCCCCGCGCGCACCGGTCTATTTCGCCGGAAATCTTCGACCTGTTTCCGGTGTTGAAGGACATGCTCGGCCGTCGCGGCGGCGATTTGTCGGGCGGCCAGCAACAACAGTTGGCCATCGCGCGGGCCCTGGTGACGCGCCCGAAACTGCTGGTGCTGGATGAACCGACCGAAGGCATTCAGCCCTCCATCATCAAGGATATCGAGCGGGTGATCCGCCTGCTTGCCGGGCGCGGCGACATGGCGATCCTGCTGGTCGAGCAATATTTCGATTTCGCCCGCCGCCTGGCCGACGATTTCGCGGTCATGGATCGGGGCGAGGTGGTTCTGGCCGGCACGGCCGCAGGCATGGTGGAAGCCGATGTCCGTCGTTATCTCACCGTTTGAAAAATCGCCCCTTGTCGTCGCCGGCGCGGCCGAGGTGGCCTTTACGCGTCGCGACGGCGCGACGCGCCTCGCGCATCTCTACCAACACGATCCGTTGCGCGTTCTTTTTCCCCGCCCCGAAGACCCGTCGATGCCCGTCGCCGTGCTGGCGACGACCTCGGGCGGGTTGGTCGGCGGCGACCGGCTGGCGGTCGCGGCAAGCGTGGGCGAGGATGCCTCGGCGTTGTTCGCCACCCAGTCGGCGGAAAAAGTCTATCGCTCGACGGGCTTGGATTGCCGGGTGGATGTGGACCTGACGGTCGGCCGGGGCGGCTGGATGGAATGGCTGCCCCATGAATCCATTTTGTTCGAGGGCGCGCGCCTGCGCCGTCGCACCGTCGCCGATGTCGCCGCGGGCGGACGCCTGATGGCCGCCGAGGCGGTCGTTCTGGGCCGGACCGCGCGCGGCGAGCGGCTGACCCGGGGTCTGGCGCGCGATGCCTGGGAAATCCGCCGCCAAGGGCGTCCGGTCTGGGCCGACGCGCTGCATCTCGAGGGCGATCTGGCGCGCCTGATCGCCGATCCGGCGGGGCTCGACGGGGCGGTTGCCCTGGCCACCTTCGTTCACGTCGCCGACGACGCGACGGAACACCTCGATCTTGCCCGCGCGTTGTTGCCCGCCAACGACGAAAGCGCCCTCAAGGCCGGGGCCACCGTCGTCAATGGGGTACTGGTCGCCCGCTGGCTCGCGCGCGATGCGTTCGTTTTACGAGCGTCCTTCGGCGCCTTCTGGGCGGCTTTTCGCCGGCGCGCCGGGGGACGAGCAGGCGGCCTGCCGCGTCTTTGGTCCATCTAGCAGGGAAGAACACGTCCATGAACCTGACCCCGAGAGAGAAAGACAAGCTTCTGGTCGCCATGGCCGCCACCGTCGCGCGGCGGCGGCTGGAGCGCGGCGTCAAGCTCAACCACCCCGAGGCGATCGCGCTGATCGCCGATTTCGTCGTCGAGGGCGCCCGCGACGGCAAAAGCGTCGCCGATCTCATGCGCGACGGGGCGACCGTTCTCGGCCGCGACCAGGTGATGGACGGCATCGCCGAGATGATCCGGGAAATCCAGGTCGAGGCGACCTTTCCCGACGGGACGAAATTGGTCACTGTCCACAACCCGATCCGCTGAAGGAGAGTCTCCATGATTCCCGGCGAAATCATCACGGCGCCCGGCGACATCGTCCTGAACAAGGACCGCGAAACGGTGGTTCTCAAGATCGCCAATACCGGCGATCGGCCGATCCAGGTCGGCTCGCACTATCATTTTTTCGAGACCAACGCGGCGTTGTCGTTCGAGCGCGCGCGCGCGCGCGGATTTCGTCTCGACATTCCGGCGGGCACGGCGGTGCGCTTCGAGCCGGGCCAGACCCGCGAAGTGCGGCTGGTCCGCTTCGCCGGATCGGGCGTGGTTTACGGCTTCAACGGCAAGATCAACGGCGCACTGTAGAAGGAACGCTCCCATGGCCCATATCCTCGACCGCGCCAGTTATGCCGCCATGTTCGGCCCGACGGTGGGCGACCGCGTCCGGCTGGCGGATACCGATCTGATCTTGGAAGTCGAGAAGGACTACACCGTCTATGGCGAGGAAGTGAAGTTCGGCGGCGGCAAGGTGATCCGCGACGGCATGGGCCAGTCGCAGAAAAGCCGCGCCGAGGGCGCGGTCGACACCGTCATCACCAATGCCCTGATCGTCGACCATTGGGGCGTCGTCAAGGCCGACATCGGGCTCAAGGACGGACGGATCGCCGCCATCGGCAAGGCCGGCAACCCGGATATCCAGCCGGGCGTGGACATTATTATAGGTCCCGGCACCGAGGCCATCGCCGGCGAGGGGCGCATCGTCACGGCGGGGGGCATCGACTCGCACATCCATTTCATCTGCCCGCAGCAGGTCGACGACGCGCTTTATTCCGGCGTCACCACGCTGCTCGGCGGCGGCACCGGCCCGGCGGAGGGAACCAAGGCGACCACCTGCACGCCGGGACCGTGGCACATCGGCCGCATGCTTCAGGCGGCCGAGGGCCTGCCGGTGAACCTGGGATTCTTCGGCAAGGGCAACGCCTCGCTGCCCGCCGCGCTGGAGGAACAAATCCGCGCCGGGGCCTGCGGCCTCAAACTGCACGAGGATTGGGGCACCACGCCCGCCGCCATCGACGCCTGCCTGTCGGTGGCCGAGCGTTTCGACGTTCAGGTCGCCATCCACACCGACACCTTGAACGAATCCGGCTTCGTCGAGGATACCGTCGCCGCCTTCAAGGGCCGCGCCATTCACGCCTTTCATACCGAGGGGGCGGGCGGCGGCCACGCGCCGGACATCATCAAGATCTGCGGCCTGCCCAACGTGCTGCCGTCGTCCACCAACCCGACGCGGCCGTTCACCGTCAACACGGTCGACGAGCACCTCGACATGCTGATGGTCTGTCACCACCTCGATTCGCGGATAC
>CAYIQU010000066.1:0-7206 GCA_964365645.1 uncultured Hyphomicrobiales bacterium
GATTTCTCTCTCTTCCATCGTCAGGCGCACGCGGCACGGCACGCCTTCGGCGACCAATTGCTCGGCGGCCAGAACGAGATCGGCGGGACTTTTGTGCGGGTAGTAGACGCTGACGTAAAGAATCCGCAAAACGCCGTCCGCGCGCCAAGGCCGGCGGGAGGCGGCGCGGAAGACGTCGAGCAACGTTCCGTACCGGCTGACTTCGCATTTGCCAGCGGCGGCGGGAGCATAAGACAGCAGATTGGTCCGCACGGCCTCGGTCGGAACGAGAACCCGATCGCTGTGCGCGACCGAAGCCAGGATCAACTTGCGGCGCATGTGGCGCAGGATCGCGGCTTTCACCCCTTGCTCGGGCGCGGTCATGGCGATGTAAAAGGGATCCAGCAGTCCACCCTCGCGGACCAGCAGAACCTGCGACATGCCGCTGTTCAGCAGCGCGTAGTTGGCGGACGAAAACAGGATATCCGGCTGCCACCGCTTGACGAGCCGGCGCCACCCCGTCTGTTCCCACAGGAATCGGTGCATGGGACCGTATTCGCTGGCGGGAACGGGCAATGCGTTGGGTATGCCGGCCAAGGCTTGCGGCACCGCGATGCGAAAATCGACGCCGCGGCGCTGAAGCGCCCGGGCAAGATTGCTCGTATAGGTGACGATCCCGCCTTTCTTGGCCGATATGGCGTTGATCAGTATTTTCACGTTTTCCCTGCCGCTCGCTCAAGGATTCGCCGCCAGCACGCGCCGTGGGAAAAGTCCCCCGACCGAACGCGGGCGTGGCCCGCCGCCGCCACCGCCGGCCGCGCGGGGTCGTCGAGCCACGACCGGCACCGGGCAATCAGGTCGTCCGTATCGCGAAAATAGACGACCTCCCGGTCCGGCGCAAACAACGCGCTCATTTCCTCGCTGTGCTCGTGAATCATGAAGCCGCCCATCGCCGGAATCTCGATCGAGCGGCAGGTTTGCCGATCCCGGTTGGCGTGCCGGAGAAAGCAGAGATTGATCGCGCTGGCCGCGACGACTCGCCGGTAGTCGTCGCCGTGAACCAGGCGGTCCTCGATCGACAGCAGGGGATGGGTGCCGCGCAGCGCGCTCCAGCCGTTGCCCCAGACCCGGACGGCGACGCCCGCTCGCGCCAACGCGACGAGCGAACGCGCCCGGGGCGCCTCGAACGTTCCGACGAAGCTCGCGGGCGCCCCCCAGCGGCGGCGCTCGTCGGCATCGATCCCGATCGGCCGGTGTTCATGGGGACAATAGGAATTGTTCACGAACAGGACCGCCCGCGCCCCGAGGACGGGCAGCTCGCCGGGATCGGCGTTGAACGACTTGGTCGTCACGCAAAGGTCGAACAAGCCGAGCGAGCGTTCCAGCCATCGGGTCCGATGAATCGGATTCATCATGTCGTCTTCGCTGAACCAAATGAAACGGGCGTCCGGCGCGGCCCGGCGCGCGGCGCGCAGCCATTTGGGCGCGATCATCCGCGCGTTGTCGAGAATGACCGCGTCGTGACCGGGCGCGGCGCGCGCCATGCCCGCCCCGGCGGCGGCGCGATCCAGCGGCAAGCGCAACCGGTACAGCACGCGATCGAGGAGTTGGGGTCGGGACGCGTAGCTCCAGCCGGGCGCGGCGGTGCCGACCGTCGTCACCGCGTGGCCGAGATCGCCCAGGGCGCGCACCCGCTGCGGCGACCGCGAGCCGACGAACGTTTCGCCGACGAAGAGTATTTTCACGACGATCCCTCCGCGCGCGCGCCGAGCCATCGAAGGGCGGCCCGCAGGCCGGAAACGTCGGCTTCTAAGTCCCACCGGGCAATCGGGCGGGGGGGGGCTTCGCCCGCCGCGGCCGCGCGCCCGACCACGTCGACGAGGGCGCGGGCGAGCGATTCCTCGTCGCCCGCGGGCACGACCGCCCCGCAGGAAGAATCGACCAGATCGCGGGCGCAGCCGACTTGATCGCTGACGACGACCGCCGTGCCGCACGCCATGCTTTCGTTCACCGCCAACCCCCACGGCTCGCCCTCGGCCGGCAAGACAAAAACGTCGGCGAGATCGTACAACGCCGGCAACTCGGTTTGATTGCGAAAGCCGAGAAAACGGACCTCGGGCGGCGCGGACCGTTCCATCGTCCCGCGCAACGCACCGTCGCCGACGAACAGAAGGGCCGGCCTGCGGGCCGGCCAAGGCGCCCGCGCCCAGGCCCGCAACAGCCGATCCGGGTGCTTGCGGGGCATGAGCTTGCCGGCGAACAGGACCACGGGACGCTCGTCCAGCCCGAGGGCGCGGCGCAACTCCGCGCGCTGCGGCCGGGCCGCCAAGGCGCGCGCGCGGAAGAATTCGTTGTCGACGGCATAGGGCATCGAGAAAATGCGTTCGGCGGGAACGCCGCGGCGCCGATAGTACTCCCGGTTGGCTTCGCCGATGGCCAGGAACGCCGCGCACCGGGAGAAGACCCACGCAAGGTAACGCCGCTTCAACCAGCCCTGGGGACCGCCGCCGTCGGGCATGGCGGAATCCGTGTTTTCCCCGCGCATCAAGACGGGCTTGCCGAGCGCACGGGCGCGGGCCAAAACGCGCGCCATCCAGGCCCCTTGCCAGCCGTGCATCCAGACCGCGTCGCACGCCGCCAATTCCCGCGCCCAGTCCGTCTCGTGGCGGAAAACGCTGTCGTATCCCCCGCGCAAGGGCACGTCCCAGCGGATATCGCGCTGGAAACCGGGATCGAACTGACCCGCCTCGGTATCGCGGGCGAACAGCACGCGCAACCGGATATCGGGTTCGGCGACGATCCGCCGGAAAAGCGGCGCCTGGTATTGGATCGGATGACTGACGATATGCAGCAGCCGCACGCTCAGAGATCCTCGTTCCAAACGGCTTTCCAGGCCGCGCCGATCCGGCCGTGGAAGGCCGCGGGTGAATAGTCCCGTTCGACCAGCGCCCGCGCGTTCGCCGACAGCCGCGCGCGCAGGGACCGGTCGCCGACGATGCGGACGATGCCGGCGGCGATCGCGTCCGGAGTCGGATCGACCAGAAATCCGGTCTGGTCGGGCCGCACGAAATCCTCCGGTCCGCCGCAGCGCGTGGACACGACCGGCACCCCGCACGCCATGGCCTCGACGCCGGCGATGCACAAGCCTTCCTGGTGGGACGGAATCACGAAGACGTCGAGGTCGCGATAAAACTCCCGCAGCCGGGTCCGATCGACCTCGCCGGGAAATCGAATCAAGTCCGCGAGGCCGAGGCGCCCCGCCATCGCCCGCGTCGCCGGATCGGGTTCGCCGCCCACCAGCACGGCGCGGCAATCGATCCCGGACTCGCGCGCCCGCGCGACCGCCTGAACCAGGGCGACGATATTCTTGCGGGGATCGGCCAACCGCCCGGCAAAGCCGACGAGGCCGGGGCGCGGGACCCGTTCGGGCGGAACCAGAAAGTCGGTGGCAATGGGAACCGGCAGATGTCCGACGCGGGATTCGTCGCTCGTCAGCGCCGTCGCCGTGTAGCGACTGACTCCGTAAATCGCCCCATGGCCGGCGAGAATGCGCCGTTCCATCGACTGCAAGCGGGGCATGATGATCGCCCGGTCGATCAACCGGCGCGGCCAGGACATGGCCCGCACGCGGTCGGTCCGATCGCCGACGGAATCGCTGGCGCACCACGTCAAATGGGGGACTCCCGCCGCGACCAGGGGATACGAAACCAGCGGCGTGCCGCCGACGGCGATATGGCGGTCGTGCGCCGCGATCAAGTCGCTCCACCGCCGCGACGGCCTATAATAAGTGAACTCCAGTTCCGGCAGCCAGCAGCCGACCGCCACGGCCGGAATGCCGTCGAAGCACTGCCCCTCCCGCCGCCCGGGCCTTTGACCCGTCGCCAGCCGCCATGACGGCACGATCAAATCGGAATCGCAGCCGAAGGTCGCGTAATAGGCGACGGTCGGCGCCCGGCCCCGCGCGCGCAAGTGCTCGCACAGCCAGCGGGTCATGGCGGGCACCCCTCCGGCGAGGGGCGGCAGGGTCAGAATCAGCGTTCGCAAAACGCCCTCCCCCTTTTCTCTATCCCGCGACGCCGCGATGGGCTTGCCGCAACGCATCGGCCGTCAATCGCGCCGTTTGCCGCCAGGAGAAAAACTTGGCTCGCTCGATGCCCTTGATCGAAAGGGCCGCGCGCAAATCGGGCGAGTCGATCATCCGAACGCAGGCTTCGGCGATCGAATCGGGCGAGAGCGGATTGAACAACAGCGCGGCGTCCGCGACGATTTCCGGCATCGCCGTCGTGTTCGAGCAGGCGACGGGAGTTCCGCACGCCATCGCCTCGACCAGGGGATTGCCGAACGTTTCCGCCGTGGACGGGAACGCCATGAAAAGGCAACGGCGGTAGATATCGCGCAACTCATCGGGCGTGCGTTTGCCCAGAAACTCGACGTGACCGCCGAGACCCAAGTGCTCGACCAGGGAAAGAACCTGATCCCGATACCAGGGGTCGATCGGCGAGCCGACGATGCGAATCCGCACGTCGGGCCGCTGGCGGCACACAAGACCGACCGCGCGAATGAAGTTCAACAGGTTCTTCTGAACATAGAGGTCGGCGACGACGAGAACGAACTTCTCGCGGGTAACGTCGGGATCCGGAGAAAAGCGTTCGTCGACCCCGTGATAGACGACCGCGGTGCGCCGCTCCAAGAACCGCTGAAATCCGAAGGTCAGCGAACGAAGCGCGTAGTGGGAGACCGCGATCACCTTTTGCGAGCGGAGCGTCGAAAGGAACGTCGCGACGCCGAGGGCGGTCCAATAGACCCACCGGCTCAACCGGGGCTCGACCCGCGCCACCGTCAGCGCGTTGCGCAGCAAGATCACGTTGCGATCCGACAGCAGGCACCCGAAGTTGGCGGGAGAGAAGATGACGTCCGCCCCGATCGTCCGCGCCAGGAACGGGATCGAGGTCTGTTCCCACGCCATGGCTGCGATGTCCCCCTTGATGGCGGGAAACAGGTGAACCCGGATTCGCTCGTCGATCGGATGAAAAATGTCCATCTGATCCTCGACCAGGAACAGATGAAGATCGAGTCGCGCATCCTCGGCCAGCAGCGGCAGGATATTGCGCAGATACGTAACCCCGCCGCCGCTTCGGGCATGCACGGCGTTGATGACGACGCGCGTGCGCGAATCCGCCGCCACGGATGGAGTCGTCGCCGCCACGGCCCGCCCGCCCCGCGTCATCGGATCCCGCGCGGCCGAAAAAAAGGCTCAATCCGCCCGCCTTGTGCTTCCGCATTGAAATTCATCGCGATATTCCCCGGCCGCCCCCCGACCGCAGGGCCAATTTCAGGCCAAGGGCAACCATGGACCGCCCCCGAAGGAAGGTCAACGGAACGGATTTTTCCACTACCGGAAAGGGGGTGGAAGGGGTCTTTTTTCGAGGTCCGCCGGCTTATCGAACGCCGCCCCAACCGGCCATTGATGCCTTGCCCCCCTGTCCCGCATGATGGGGCGGCCGCAACGGGACGCGACACAAGAACACGCAACGGACAATACCGGCCATGCCCCGCAAACCCGACGCCCCGAACGAAGCGCCTCCGTGTCCGGGCCCGGGCCCTGCCCCCCGACCGCCCTCTTTCGCCATCCCACGCGGAGCCTGCGACACCCATGCTCACGTCATCGGGGCGCCCGAGCGGTTTCCCTTCGTCACGGCGCGCAGCTACACGCCGCCGCCGGCGCCGATGGCCGCCTATCTCGCCATGCTCGACGCCTTGCGCATGGATCGCGGCGTTCTCGTTCAAGTCAGCGTTCACGGCACCGACAATCGCGCCATGCTTGAGGCGCTCGGCGCGAGCCCCGACCGGCTGCGCGGCATCGCGGTCGTGAACGCCGACGCATCCGACCGCGAGCTGGAAACCCTCGCCCGCGCGGGCGTGCGCGGAGTGCGCCTGAACACGTTGTTCGGCGGCGGCGTAACGCCCGAACATCTCGAGCGGCTGGCCGAGCGCATCGCGCCCTTGGGCTGGCACATGCAGTTTCTGATCGACGCCCGTACCCTGCCCGAACTGGGACCGCGAATCGAACGCCTTCCCGTCGAAGCCGTCATCGATCACATGGGTTTCATCCCCGTGGACGCCGGCATCGAGAACCATGGCTTTCAATGGCTCCTGCGCCTGCTCAAGGGCGGCCGGACATGGGTCAAGGTTTCCGGCACCTATCGCATTTCCAAGACGGGCGCGCCCTTTCACGACGCGACCCCGTTCGCGCGCGCCTTGCTCGCCGCCGCGCCGGATCGCTGCCTGTGGGGATCGGACTGGCCGCACGTCGCCGTCACGGGACCGATGTTCAACACCGGCGATCTGCTCGAGCTGTTGCCGCTCTGGGCACCCGACGAAACCTTGCGCCGGAAGGTGCTGGTGGACAATCCCACCCGGCTGTTCGGATTCCCCGAATTCACCGACTAAGGCTGACCGTTCATTAGAAAGCCCTAATCGCCGCCGGCGTTTTCCCCATTCCGAGCCGGCGTCTTGTTGTCGCCGATTGGCCGCCATGATAGGGTGCGCCCGACGCGCAAGGACGGGGGTCCGGCGCGATTTAACACAGGCAGCCGACGGCGCAAGCGGCCGCATCAGGGAGGGTTATCAATGACTGTTTCCGTGTTCGCGCGCGGCCTCATGGCGGTCGCGGCGTTGTCGCTCGGTGCCTGCGCCGAGACGGTGGCGCAGAAAGACGGCAAAAAAACCGAGGTCCTGTGGATGGGACAGTCGGCGACAAAGATCACGACGCCCGGCGGCAAGGTGATCGTCATCGATCCCTTCCTGACCAAGAATCCGAAAACCCCGGCGCAGTACAAGAACCTCGACGCGTTGGGCAAGATCGACCTCTTGCTGGTCACCCACGCCCACGGCGACCACCTGGGCGACGCGCCCGAACTGGCGAAGAAGAACAACGCGCCCCTCTACGCGCCGGCGGGCCTGAACCAATCGCTGCTGACGCTGGGCGTGCTGCCGGAAAATCTGGTGCCGCGCATGAACAAGAGCGGCACCATCATGCCCATCGGGCCCGGCATCAAGATCACCATGGTCCGGGCCGAGCACAGCTCCGAGCTGGTGTGGGCCAATCCCAAGACGAAAAAGAACGAAACCCACGTCGGCGGCGAGCCGGTCGGCTTCATCCTCGAGCTGGAGAACGGCTTCAAGATCTACCACATGGGCGACACCGGCCTGTTCGGCGACATGAAG
>CAYIQU010000067.1:0-7198 GCA_964365645.1 uncultured Hyphomicrobiales bacterium
CCGCGCGATCAAGCCCTCGAGGCCGCCGACGGAGTCCGCCCACTTGAGGCCGTCGAGGGCGTCCTCGACGCAGAGCATCGAGGGCGTGTTGATGGTCTCGCCCGCGAACAGGCCCTCGATCAACTTGCCGCCCTTGGTCATGCGAAAAATCTTCGGCAGCGGCCAGGCGGGGATGTGGGATTCGAGCCGGGCCACCGCGCGCGGGCTCAAGATCAAGACGCCGTGCTGCGCCTCGCCGCCCATGACCTTCTGCCAGGAATAAGTCGTCGCATCGAGCTTGTCCCACGGCAGCTCGTAGGCGAACGCCGCCGAGGTCGCGTCGCAGATGGTCAGGCCTTCCCGACCGGCCGGAATCCAATCGCCGTTGGGCACCCGCACGCCCGACGTCGTGCCGTTCCAGGTGAACACCACGTCGCGGGAAAAATCGACCCGCGCCAAATCGGGCAGCGCGCCGTAGGGCGCTTCCAGCACGCGCGTGTCCTTGATCTTGAGTTGCTTGGCGATGTCGCCGGCCCAGCCGGCGCCGAAACTTTCCCAGACCAGCACGTCGACGCCGCGCGCGCCCAGCAAGGACCACAGCGCCATTTCGACCGCGCCGGTGTCGGAGGCCGGGACGATGGCGATGCGGTGCGAGGGCGGCACGCCCAGGATCGCGCGGGTGCGGTCGAGCGCCTCTTTCAGCCGCGCCTTGCCGGGCTTGGAGCGGTGCGAACGACCGAGCAGCGCGTTCGCCAGCGCCGCCGGCGACCAGCCGGGACGTTTCGCGCAAGGACCGGAGGAGAAGTTCGGAACCGCCGGGCGGATGCCCGGCTTGGGGAGAATCGCCGGGCGGGTGCCCGGTTGGGGGGGAATGTCCGTCATTGTATCCCTTCCTCACAGAAGGGCGCGACCCGGTGGGAGGTCGTGGCCCACGGCGCTTATAGGCTCGGTGCTTAGGCGCGTCAACGCCCGGTTCTGCGAGCGTTTCGCAGCGCGCGGAACAACGGTCCATGACCAACAGGGCGCGGCGCGCTAAAATCATGGCAAGAAACCGGTTTTGGGCGGACGCCATGACGGAGCCGCGCGAACTTGCATGCAATGCCGACCGGAGCGACGACGCGCGCGCCGTGGACGCGGCCGGGCGCCTGCTGGAGACGACTCGCGCGCTGCTCATCGAAATCAACCCGCGCCGGGCCGGCGTAACCGTCGCCCTCGACAGCCTGCTCGACAAGGACCTCGGCCTCGACAGCTTGGGCCGGATCGAACTGATCGCCCGCATCGAACAGGCCTTCGACGTCACGCTGTCCGAGGAAGCGATGACCGCCGCCGAGACGCCCCGCGATATCCTGCGCGGCGTGCTGGCGGCCGAAGCCCGCGCTCGCGGCTGGACGCCGCCCGAGATCAGCCGCCTCGAGGTGGCCGAAACCGCCGCCGCGCCCGTTCAGGCCGGAACCCTGATCGAGGTCCTGCGCTGGCACGCGGACAAGAACCCCGAACGGCCGCACATTCGTTTCTATGCCGACGAAGGCGACGGCGAAGTCGTCACCTACCGCGATCTCGCGCGCGGCGCGGAACGGATCGCCGCCGGCCTGCACGAACGCGGCATCAAGCCCGACGAAACGGTCGCCCTGATGCTGCCGACGGGCAAGGACTATTTCGTCTCGTTCTTCGGCGTGCTGCTGGCGGGCGCGGTGCCGACCGCGCTCTACCCGCCGCTACGGCCGGCGCTGGTGGAGGACCATCTCAACCGCTGCGCCGGCATCGTCGCCAATGCCCAGGCCGCGATGCTGATCACCACGCCCGAGATCGAGCCCTTCGCCAGGAGGCTCAGGGTCCAGGCGCCGACCCTGCGCGAGGTGACGAACGCGGCCGATCTCGCTCGTTCGAATCCTGCGCGGGCGAGCCCGGCGCGGGAGGAAGCGCCGTTCGTCGGCGTCGCCCGCGGGCCTCGGGAAACGGCGTTTCTTCAATACACCTCGGGTTCAACCGGCAACCCCAAGGGCGTCGTGCTGACCCACGCCAACCTGCTCGCCAACATCCGCGCCATGGGCGACGCGGTGCGCGCCAGTTCCGCCGACGTGTTCGTCAGTTGGCTGCCGCTGTACCACGACATGGGCCTGATCGGGGCTTGGCTCGGCAGCCTCTACTACGCGAGCCCGCTGGTGGTCATGCCGCCCATGAGCTTCGTCGCCCGGCCCGAACGATGGCTGCGCGCCATTCACCGCTATCGGGGAACCCTGTCCGCCGCCCCCAACTTCGCGTTCGATCTCTGCCTGCGCCGGATCGACGCGCGCGAGATCGCCGCGCTCGACCTGTCGTCGTGGCGCGTCGCCTTCAACGGCGCCGAGCCGGTCAGTCCCGACACCATCGAGCGCTTCATCGAACGTTTCGCCCCGGCCGGGTTCCGACGCGAGGCGATGATGTCGGTCTACGGGCTGGCCGAAAACTCGGTCGGATTGGCTTTTCCTCCGCTCGGGCGCGGCCCGGTGGTCGACGCCATCGACCGCGAGACCTTGATGCGCTCGGGTCGCGCGGTTCCAGCGCAAATCGGCGATCCGCGCGCGGCTCGCCTGGTCGCCTGCGGCCAGCCGATCCCCGGACATCAAATCCGCGTTGTCGGCCGCGACGATCGCGAACTGCCCGAGCGCCGGGAAGGCCGCATCCAATTTCGCGGACCGTCGGCGACCAGCGGTTATTTCCGCCGGCCCGAGGAAACGAAAAGCCTGTTTCGCGGCGAATGGCTCGAGACCGGGGATCTCGGCTATCTCGCCCAAGGCGATCTCTACATCACCGGCCGCACCAAGGACATGATCATCCGCGCCGGACGCAATATCTATCCGGTCGAAATCGAGGAAGCGGTCAACGCCGTGGCGGGCGTGCGCGCGGGCGCCGTCGCCGTGTTCGGGGTTCCCGATGCCGCGACCGGCACGGAGCGGCTGGTGGTGATGGCCGAAACCCGGAGCCGCGAACCCCAGTTCCCCGCCATGCGCGCGGCCATCGACGCCATCGTCACCGACTTGACCGGATCGCCGCCCGACGAGGTGGCGCTCGTTGCGCCCAGCACGGTGCTGAAAACGTCGTCGGGCAAGATCCGCCGCGCCGCGACCCGCGCGCTTTACGAAAGCGGCGCGGCCGGCAAGGGCCGCCGGGTCCGCTGGCGGCACATGGCGCGCATGGCGTTGGCGTCGCTGTTGCCGCGCGCGCGCCAGATCGCCGGCGTCGCCGCCGGCTGGCTTTTCGCCGCGCACGCCTGGACGCTGGTCGCGTTCGCCCTGCCGATCGTCGCCTCCGCGCTGGTCCTGATTCCGATCGAGGCCGCGCGCTGGGGCGTCTTGCGCGGCGCCCTCAAAGTGCTGGCCCGGCTCGCCGGGATTCCGCTGACGGTCCGGGGGCTGGACAACTTGCCGCCCGCGACGAGGCCCTGCGTGTTCGTCGTCAATCACATGAGCTATCTCGACGGCTTCGTCATGGCCGCCGCGATCCCCCGGATTTTCAGCTTCGTCGCCAAGGCCGAACTCGCCGGCCAATTCATTCCCCGGCTTCTGCTCGGCCGGATCGGAACCGAATACGTCCGGCGGACGGACAAGGAAGGGAGTCTCCGCGACGCCCGCCGGCTGGCGGAACGGGCCGAGGCCGGCCGGTCCTTGATGTATTTCCCCGAGGGCACCTTGACCCGGGCACCGGGACTGTTGCCCTTCCACGTCGGCGCGTTCGAGGCCGCCGTCGCCGCCGGCCTTCCCGTCGTTCCCATCGCCATCCGCGGCACCCGTTCGGTTCTGCGCGACGGAACCTGGCGACCGCGCCGGGCCGCCATCGCCGTCACGATCGAGCCACCGATTTGGCCGGCCGAGATCGCCGCCGAGGCCGCCGAGGCCGCCAAGACCGAAAGAGATGCCTGGGCGACGGCCATCCGCCTGCGCGACGCCGCCCGCGCGCGCATCCTGCGCCATTGCGGGGAACCCGACGCCCAGCACGAGCGGGCGCCTCTTTAGAATCGCGAAAAACCCGCCTCGGGGCGAATTGTCAAACCCCCGCCCGGGCATTAGATTTGCCCGCCCGGACCTTCACCCCCTTGGAATCCCCTCCCCCATGACCCAGACCGCCGGCCGCACCGCCGCGACTTCTTTCCTTGCCCGGCCGAGCGTTCTGCTCGCCCTCTTCATGCCGCCCTTGTTCCTGAGCGCGCTCCTGATGTTCTGGTCGCAGCCGCTGATCGGCAAGATGATCCTGCCCCTGCTCGGCGGAACGCCGATGGTCTGGTCGACCTGCATGGTCTTTTTCCAGGCGCTGCTGCTGGCCGGCTACGGCTACGCGCACGTGTCGTTGAAGCTGGGCGTGCGGCGCCAGGCGCTGCTGCACATCGCGCTGCTGCTGATCTCGCTCATCGCGCTGCCGATCGGCTTCGACGCCGCCCGCTGGGAGCCGCCGACCAGCGACAACCCGATGGGCTGGCTGTTCCTGCTGCTGGCCGCGTCCGCCGGCGCGCCGTTCTTCATGCTGGCGGCGACCGCGCCGATGCTGCAATCGTGGTTCGCGCGCACCGACCATCCCGACGCCGCCGATCCCTATTTCCTGTACGTCACCAGCAACATCGGCAGCTTCATCGGCCTGCTCGGCTTCCCGACGGTGGCCGAGGTGTTCCTGACCATTCCCGGGCAGACCTCGACCTGGAGCGCGCTTTACCTCCTGCTGGTCGCCGCGATCGCCTTGGCCGCGCTGAAAACCCGCGGCATGGCCACGGCCGCGGCCGCGCCCAAGCCCGCGTCCGAAGGCGGCCGGGCGGCCGCCGGCACGTCGCCGACCGCGGCCCTGCGGCTGCGCTGGGTGCTTTTGGCGTTCGCGCCGTCGAGCCTGTTCATCGGGCTGACCACCTACGTCACCACCGACATCGCCGCGGTACCGCTGCTGTGGATTCTGCCGCTTGCCGGTTATCTCTTGACCTTCATCGTCGCCTTCGCCCGGAAGCCGATCATCCCGCACGCCCGGGCCGTCCTCGCGCAGCCCTACCTGATGCTGCCCGTCATCATGATGTTCTTCGTCGGCGGCGAAGGCGGCAGCGCCACGTGGTTCACCATCGGCCTGCACTTCCTCGCCTTCTTCGTCGCCGCGCTGGTCTGCCACGGCGAGTTGGCCCGCACCCGCCCGAATTCCGAACACCTGACCGAGTTCTATTTCATGCTTTCGCTCGGCGGCGTGCTGGGCGGAATTTTCAACGCCATCGTCGCGCCGGTGGCCTTCACCTCGCTGCTCGAGTACCCGCTGGTGCTGGTGCTGGCCCTCTTTCTCCGCCCCGGCGGCGGCGAGACCGTGCCCCGCCCGGCGCTGAAGGATTTCGTCCTGCCGCTCGCCGTTTTCGTGCCGCTGCTGTTCGCGATGTGGCGTTTTCACGACGTCTTCGACGAAACCTCGGTGCAGATGACCATGGCCATCGTGCTCAGCCTGATTTGCATGTCGGCGGCCGGTCGGCCGTGGCGCCTGGGCCTGACCGCGGCGGCCGTTCTGCTGGCCGCCACCGCGTTTCCGATCGGCGGCCGGTCGAACGTTCTCAAGGCCGAACGCAATTTCTTCGGCATCATCCGGGTGGTCAAGGAAGACAAGCCGCCGATGATGACCATGTATCACGGCACCACCAATCACGGCTCGCAGAGCCTGGAGTCCGGCAAGAATCTGGTTCCGCAGACCTATTACTTTCCCGGCAGTCCGTTGACGCAGGTGTTCCAGTTCCCGGCGGTCAAGCGCGCCGGCGCCAACCTGTCGGTGCTGGGCCTCGGCACCGGCGCGATTTCGTGCATGGCCCGCAAGGGACAGGTTTTCACCTACTACGAGATCGACCCGGCGGTCGAGCGGATGGCCCGCGACGAGGGCCTGTTCAGCTTCATGCGCGACTGCCCGCCGACCATAAAAGTCGTGCTGGGCGACGGGCGGTTGACGCTGCAAAAGATGCCGAACGCCTCGCAGGACCTGCTGGTGATGGACGCCTTCACCTCGGATGCGGTGCCGGTGCACTTGCTGACGCGCGAGGCGCTGGCCATGTACCTGACCAAGCTCAAGGCCGACGGCGTGCTGGTCTATCACATCTCGAACCGCTATCTCGATCTCGCGCCGGTGCTGGCCGCCTTGGCCGCCGACGCCGGACTCAACGCCTTCATCCAGGAATACGACGCCCCGGCCAGCGATCCGTCGGCGTTCGGCTCGACCTGGGTGGTGATGGCGCGTCCCGGCCCGAGCGTCGATCATATCCGCGCCGACGGCCGCTGGGTCGAATTGAAGAACGACGCCAAGCGGCGGCTGTGGACCGACAACTTTTCCAACATCGTCACCGCCTTGAAATGGTAATCGACCTCTACAGCGACACCCAGACCCGCCCGACGCCCGGCATGCGCCGGGCGATGGCCGAGGCCGAGGTCGGCGACGAGCAGCACGGCGACGACCCGAGCGTCAACCGCCTGTGCGCGCGGATCGCCGCGATGATGGGCAAGGAAGCCGCCGTCCTGCTGCCGTCGGGCACCATGTGCAACAACATCGCCGTGTTGGCGCAATGCCGCCCCGGCGACGAAATCGTCGCCGACGCCCTGGCCCACATCGTCAACACCGAGGGCGCCGCCCCGGCGGCGCTGGCCGGCGTCGCCGTCCGCACCGTCGCGGGCGACAACGGCGTCTTCACCGTCGCCCAGTTCGAGGCGGCGATCCGCGCCCCGCGCCGCGCCGCGCCCAACACCCGCATGGTCGTCATCGAACAAACGTCCAATCACGGCATGGGCCGGGTCTGGCCGCTGGAAACCGTCGCCGCCATCGGCGCCGCCGCCGCGCGACACGGCCTGGTCGCGCACATGGACGGCGCGCGCCTGTTGAATGCCTGCGTCGCCAGCGGCGTCGCGGCCCGAACCTTCGCCCAGCACGTCGACACGGTCTGGCTCGACTTGAGCAAGGGCTTGGGCTGCCCGATCGGCGGCGTACTGGCCGGCGGGGCCGCCTTCATCGAGGAAGCTTGGCGCTGGAAGCAGCGCCTGGGCGGCGCCATGCGCCAAGCCGGCGTCATCGCCGCCGCCGGCCTGTACGCGCTCGACCATCACGTCGAGCGGCTGGCGGACGATCATGCCGCCGCGCGCCGGTTCGCCGACGGCATCCGCGAGGCCCCGGGCCTGCGGCTGGCGCGCGACACGGTCGACAGCAACATCGTGATTTTCGACGTCGTCGGCACCGGCCTCGACGCCGAGAC
>CAYIQU010000068.1:0-7196 GCA_964365645.1 uncultured Hyphomicrobiales bacterium
GCAACCTGTTCGGACGCCGGTCGCGCTTCGGGACGGGAATCGATCGCGATATCTTGCGCAATCCGTTGATCATGGCCGGTGTCGCCATCAAGATAGCCTTTTCGTGGGCGGTCCTTTATTTTCCGCCCGTCGCCGACGTTCTCGGCACCGGCCCGGTTGATCCCGCCGTGTATGCGGTCGCCTGTCTCGGGCCGTTTCTGGTGTTCGGGCTGGATTACGGGCGCAAGAAGATCGCGCACGCTTGGCGGCGGAACGGAACCGTTCCGGTCATGGTCATGGAGCGATAGTGTTCGACCAAGCGTCGAGCGCCCGGGCGAGGGAGCGCCGGGTTCGTTCCTGGCCCGGGCTTTCGTCGCGCGCCCAGACCGCCAGCAGGGCGAGAAACAACCCCGTCAGCGCGATTTCCTCGACCGAGCGGCGCACCCCGCCGGCATCGAAGCCGGCGGCATCGCGCAACCACTGGATCAGGCGCGAAACGTTGAAGATCGCCGGCATCCAATGATGGGGATGGGGCGGATAAAGCTTGACCGCGATCATCGCCGCCGTGACGCGGCGGTGAGGGGCGAGCGCGTCGAACCAGGCGCGAAGAAGGATATCCAGCCGCTCGCGCGCCGGCCGGCGGGCGAACCCCGTCCGTTCGGCGGCGGCCAGCATGGCGGCGAAAGCGCGGGCGAACCAGGCGTCGGCGATGGCGTCCTGATCGCGGAAACGGCGATGCACCTCGCTTAAGGAAACGCCGAGCCGGGCCGCGACGCGGCGAAGGCGCAAATTCGCCCAGCCGGATTCCTCGGCCATCGCCAGCGCGGTTTTGACGATGCGCTCGGAAAGCGCGTCCGGCGTCGGCCGACGTCTATGGGTGCGTCCGGCGCTCATGGCGCCGCCAGCCACGAATCAAGAGCCGCGCGGGCGCGCGTGGTGAAGGCCCGCTTGCGCGCCTCGCCGCGCAGCGGCCGCCCGCGCGCGTCCGTTTCGGCGGGCGGCGGGAAAAGCCCGAAGTTGACGTTCATGGGCTGGAAGGTTTCGGCCGCCGCGCCGCCGGTGATGTGGGTGAGCAGCGCGCCCAGCGCCGTCGTCGCGGGCGGCGGCGGCAGGACGCGGCCCCGCCGCTCGGCGGCGGCGAAGCGCCCGGCGATCAGGCCGACGGCGGCGCTTTCGACGTAGCCCTCGCAGCCGGTGATCTGGCCGGCGAAGCGTAGCGCCGGCCGCGCCTTCAACTTCAGCGTGGCGTCCAGCACGCGCGGGCTGTTGAGGAACGTGTTGCGGTGTAGCCCGCCCAGGCGGGCGAACTCGGCGTGCTCGAGTCCGGGAATCGTGCGGAAGACGCGCACCTGTTCGCCGTGGGTTAGCTTGGTCTGGAACCCGACCATGTTGTAGAGGGTGCCCAGCGCGTTGTCCTGGCGCAGTTGGACGACGGCGTAGGGCCGTCGGTCGCCTTCGTGCGGATTGGAAAGGCCGATCGGCTTCATCGGCCCAAAAGAGAGCGTGCGCGGCCCGCGCTCGGCCATGACCTCGATCGGCAGGCAGCCCTCGAAATAGGGCGTGTCCTTTTCCCAGTCGCGGAACGAAACCTTTTCGGCGGCGAGCAGGGCGGCGATGAATGCCTCGTATTCCGCTTTGGACAGCGGGCAGTTGATATAATCGCCGCTTGCGCCGTCGCGGCTTTCATGCCAACGCGATTGCATCCATACCTTGCCGAAATCGATGCTGTCTTTGTGGACGATGGGCGCGATGGCGTCGAAAAAGGCGAGTGCGTCCTCGCCGGTCAAGCCGCGCACCGCGTCCGCCAGCGCGGGCGAGGTCAACGGACCGGTGGCGATGATGGTCGAATCCCAGTCGGCGGGGGGCAGGGTGGCGATCTCTTCCCGCGCCACGGTCACGAGGGGATGGGTGAGCAACGCCGCCTCGACCGCGCGGCTGAATTCCTCGCGGTCAACGGCCAACGCCGATCCGGCCGGCACCCGGTGGGCGTCGGCGGCGCGCAGGATCAGCGAATCCATCCGGCGCATTTCCGCGTGCAGCAGGCCGACGGCGTTGACGTCGGCGTCGTCGGAACGAAACGAGTTGGAGCAGACCAGTTCCGCCAGGGTCCCGGTCGCGTGCGCGGGGGTGGTTCGGACGGGGCGCATTTCATGCAGCACCACGGGAACGCCCGCGGCCGCGATCTGCCAGGCGGCCTCGCTGCCGGCGAGCCCGCCGCCGACGACGTGGATGGGGCGACCGGGAGCGGCAGAAAGGGTCATGAACGAACACAACATATGGGGTGTGACGCCGGGCACAGCGCGCTTCCGGCCCACCGACCTACACTATACGCGCTCTTGGGTCAAAAAGCCGAGAAGAGCTCTCAAGAAACAACTGGAACCGATCCGAGAAACCGCCATGCGTCCACACCCGACCAAGCCCCCCAATCACCCGCGCGGCCGCGTTCGGCCGGCCGCTCATCGCGCGCCTCGCCGCGCGCTGGGCTGGAAGAAGAACGACGACGGGGTTTCGACCGCGCCCCTGCCGCAGCCCTTGTCGGTGCGGATGCGGATGCGTCCCGCGCGCAGCGACGAAAACGCCGCGCCCGAGCACGCCGCCGCCCGGGCCGTGCCCGCCGATCATTGGACACGGCTAAGCCAGAGGGAACTGGAAGAGATTCTCGACAAGCACGAGAGGTTCGCGCAAGGGATTCAGGGCGGCGAACGGGCGAAGCTCTCGCTGTGCGACTTGTCGCATCTCGACATGGCGGGGCGGAACATGGCCGGCGCCGATTTGACCGGCGCGATCCTCGCCCACAGCAACATGATCGGCGTGATGCTGGAAGAGGCGACCATGTTCGGCGCCGACATGCGCGGCGCCGATTTGCGGCACGCCGATTTGTCGCGCGCCGACTTGCGCGGCGTGTGCTTCGCCGGCGCCAACCTTTCGCGCGCGAAGCTGGACGACGCGGACATGCGCGACGGCGTTCTGGTCCGCCCCGTCGGGCGCGGCGGCGATCTGGTTCCGATCGCCCGCGACGACGTCGGGCCGGGGCTGGAGCGGGCGACCGCGCGCGGCGCCAGCATGCAGCGGGCGAAAGTCTCCAACTCGTTCATCGTTCAGACCGACATGACCGATTGCAACCTGCGCCACGCCCGATTCGTTCGCGCCAATCTTTCGTTGTCCAACTTGACCGGGTGCAATCTGGAAGGCACCGATTTCACCGAGGCCAATCTGTCGGGCGCGGTGTTCCGCGGCGCGACCTTCAGCGGCACGGTGCTGTCCAATACCGACCTGTCCGGCGCGGACCTGATCGGCGCGATCTTCGACTCGGTCGATTTTGCCCAGGCGAAGATGACCGACGCGCAACTGCCGTCGAGTCCGACGCTGTTCGGCCAAACCCTCGGCGATATCCTGACCGAGCACGTCAAATGGGTGAAAAGCAACGGCCGCGAGGGCGTTCGCGCCAAGCTCGGCCGCGTCAACCTGGCGGGCCAGGCCTTGGACAACGCCAATTTGGCCGCGGCCGACCTCGAATACGCGATCTTGAAGGATGCGAGCCTGGTGAAAAGCGAACTGATCATGGCGGATTTGTCGTTCGCCGATGTCCGCCGCGCCGATCTTTCCTATGCCGATTTGCGCGGCGTCAAGCTGGCGCGCGCCAACCTGACGGGCGCTAATTTGACCGGCGCGCAGCTTTCCGTGGTTCACGTCGCGCACGGCGGCAGCGGCGGAACATGGCGGGCGAATCTCGATCATGCCAAGCTCAAGCGGGCGCAACTCGCCGGCGCCAACTTGGCCGGGGCCGATCTGACCGGCGCGGACCTGACGGAAGCCAACCTGCGCGATGCCGACCTGACCGGGGCGACGCTGGTCGACGCCGACTTGGTCGGTGCGGATTTGCGCGGCGCCAAAATGGGTAAAATCGACGCGCGCGGGGCCAAGGGCCTGCCGGTCGAGGACGATTGATCGTTAACCGGATTTAATGCCTGGTCTTTCTATTTTCCCACACAAGCGTGAATTGAATCCCGTGCGGGGTTTGTGGCAGTCTCGGGAGCGACGTGGCGTTATGCTTTAACGCGCGATGCGCGCGGAGGACCTCATGCTTCGTTCCCAATTCCTGAGGCTGATGTTGGCGGCGGCGACCCTACCTATGGGCGCCGCCTTTTTCGGGCGCGTGGCGCGGGCGCAAGGCGGCGTGGGCGACATCGCCGGGCGGATCGTGCGCCTCAAGGGCGCCGCGATGGCGATGCAGGACGCGCAGCCGCGGGGCTTGAAGGAAGGCGACGCGGTTTTTCGCGGCGACGTGATTTCCACCGGGCGCGGCGCGCGGCTGGAAATGAAGATGCTCGACGACGCGGTCATGACCTTGGGCGAGAAGACCGTGTTCGTGGTGATCGACTACGTGACCGGCGGCGCCGCGCCCAACGCCGCGACCCGCCTGATCGAGGGCGCCTTCGCGGCCTCCGCCGGCTCCATCGCCAAGGCGCCCGGCGGAACCATGCGGGTCGAAACCGACGTCGCCACCATCGGCATTCGCGGCACGACCGTATGGGGCGGCATGATCGACGGCGATTTCCAGGTGGCGCTGCTGACGCCCGGCCGCGTCGTCGTCGAAAATCGCGCCGGGCGGACGGAACTCGCCCAAAGCGGCGAGGGCACGCTCATCAAGGGCGCGAGCGTCGCGCCTGCCGGGCCGCGCGCCTGGCCGGCGGAAAAACAAAACCGCGCCAAGGCCACCGTGGCGTTCTGATCGCCGCCGCCCTCTTCTTTTCCCTCCCCCGCGCTAAGCAAGCGGCCCGCTTTCGTTTCGAATGCGGACCGATTGACTTCGGCTAATGCGCCGCTCCGCCTCTTGGCGTATATCCACAAAAAGTTTACGGTATTCCGCGCGCTTTGGGGGCTGATCCGATAACAAGGGAGACAACCATGGGCAGAATTCTGGGCGACATGAAAATCGCCGTGCGTATCGTGTTGGCGCTGGCGTTGCCGGTTGTGGGCATGTTGGTGTTTTCCAGCATGGTGGTCATGCAGCAATGGCAGGTCCGGGATCAGTCCAAGGCGCTGGAGGACCTCGCCCGTTTCGCGACCGACGTCAGCGCCATCGTTCACGAACTGCAAAAGGAACGCGGACTATCGGTGGGCTTCATCGGCTCGAAGGGGGCGACGTTCGGGCCTGAGTTGAAGACGCAGCGGGTCGACAGCGACAAGGGCCTGGGCCGCTATCGCGAGGGGCTCGCCCGTACTCGGGTCGATGATTTCGGCCAGGCTTTCTCCGGGAAGATCAAGGCCGCGGAAGCGGCCCTGGGACGGCTTCAGGACGTGCGGGTCAAGGTGGACGGCCTTGCCATTCCGGGGCCGGATTCCGCGGCGTATTACACGGGCGCCATCGGCAACTTGCTGGCCGTTGTGTCGGACGTGGTGCTGTTGGCGAGCGATCCCCGCATCGCCAACACGGCGGCGGCGTATCTCAATATTCTCGAAGGCAAGGAGCGGGCGGGACAGGAGCGCGCCGTCGGCAACGGCGGATTCGCGGCCAAGGCGTTCGCGCTTCCCGTCTACAAGCGGTTTCTCGAACTGGGCGCCGAGCAGGAAACATATTTTCGCACGTTTCGCGGCTATGCGGACAAAGAGCTGACGGAGACCCTGGGCGCGGCGCTGCAATCGCCGGCGGCGCAGGAAGTCCAGCGTTTGCGCAAGATCGCCGTCGACAGCGTGACCGCCGGTAACACCGGCGACGTCGCCGCGCCGCATTGGTTCAAGCTGACGACGGAACGCATCGATCAACTCAAGGCCGTGGAAGACAAGACCGCCGCCGTCCTGTTGCAGGCGGCCGAAAGCGTCCGAAACCAGGCCACGGCCCGGTTGACCCTGTTTTCCGCCGTCGTTCTCGCCATGCTGGCCATTGCCGCTGTTCTGGTCATTTCCATCGTCCGCAGCATTACGATTCCGGTCGCCCGGTTGACTGGAGTAATGTGCCTTTTGGCCGAGGGCGACACGTCCATGACCGTCGAGGGAATCGACCGCCAAGACGAAATCGGCGCCATGTCCCGCGCCGTCGAAGTGTTCAAGGAAAACAAAATGGAGGCCGACCGCCTCGCCGCCAAGCAACGACACGAGGAAGAGGCGAAGGAAAAGCGCCGCATCGCGGTCGAACGGCTGGTCGCCGATTTCGACGCCAGCGTCCGGTCGGTGCTCGGCTCCGTCGCCTCGGCTTGCACGCAGATGCAGGCAACGGCCGAGTCCCTGTCGGCGACGGCCGAGGAAACGTCGCGCCAGTCGACGGCGGTGGCGGCGGCGGCGGAAGAAGCCTCGACCAACGTCGAAACCGTCGCGGCGGCGTCCGAGGAGCTTTCCGCCTCGATCGCCGAAATCACCCGCCAGGTGACCGAATCGTCGCGGATCGCCAAGAGCGCGAGCGAGGAGGCCGAGCACGTCAATCAACAGGTGAGGGGCCTGTCCGAATCGGCGCAGAAGATCGATCAGGTGGTCGGCCTGATCAACGACATCGCCGCGCAGACCAATCTGCTGGCCCTGAACGCGACCATCGAGGCCGCTCGCGCCGGCGCCGCGGGCAAGGGCTTCGCCGTCGTCGCGGGCGAGGTCAAGAACCTGGCCAGCCAGACGGCTCGGGCGACCGACGAGATCGCGTCTCAGGTTTCGGCCGTTCAGACCCAAACGCAACAGGCGGTCGCCGCGATCAAAAGCATCACCGGCATCATCGTCCGGATCAACGAAATCGCCGGCGCGATCGCCGCGGCGGTCGAGGAACAAGGCGCCGCCACCCAGGAAATCGCCCGCAACGTCCAGCAGGCGGCCGCCGGCACCAAGGAAGTCACGTCCAATGTCTCCGGCGTCAGCCAGGCGGCCCAGGACACCGGACACGCTTCGGAACAGGTGTTGTCGGCCTCGAGCGATCTGTCGAAGCAGTCGGACGTGCTGCGCGAAGAGGTGGAAACGTTCCTGGTCGGAATCAAGTCGGCGTAAAGGGGTTCCTGGCGCGGATGCCTAAGCCCGCTTCTTTTCCTTGCCGCGTTTCAGGTAGGGGGCCAGGTACCGGCCGGTATAGCTGTCCTTGGCCGCGACGATGGCCTCGGGCGGGCCCGAGGCGACGATGCGCCCGCCACGGGCGCCGCCCTCGGGACCCAGGTCCACGATCCAGTCGGCGGTCTTGATGACTTCCAGATTGTGCTCGATGACGATCACGGTGTTGCCCTGTTCGACCAGGACCTGGAGCA
>CAYIQU010000069.1:0-7056 GCA_964365645.1 uncultured Hyphomicrobiales bacterium
CGTCGATTCCGCGACGATGATGAACAAGGGGCTGGAAACCATCGAGGCCTATCACCTGTTTCCCATCGCCAAGGAACAGCTCGAGATCGTGATCCATCCCCAATCGGTCATTCACAGCATGGTCACCTACGCCGACGGCTCGGTGCTGGCGCAAATGGGCACGCCCGACATGCGCACGCCGATCGCCTACGCGCTCGCCTGGCCGAACCGGATGAATGCCCCGGTCGAGCGGCTCGACCTGGTCAAGATCGGCGCGCTGACCTTCGAAAAACCGGACGAGGCGCGGTTTCCGGCCTTGCGTCTCGCGCGCGCGGCGCTGGCCGCCGGCGGCTCCGCCCCCGCGACCTTGAACGCCGCCAATGAAATCGCGGTCGCCGCGTTCCTCGATCGCCGGATCGGCTTTCTCGACATCGCCGCGGTCGTCGAGGATACGCTCGCCGTCCTTCCCGGCACCCCCATCGCCGATCTCGACGCCGTCGCCCAGGCCGACACCGAGGCGCGCCGCGCCGCCGAGACCAACGTCGCCCGCCGCGCCGGCAAGACCTGAAGAAAGGACATCATCGGTTCATGGCTATTCTCGGTTTCACTTGGTACTACGTGGTCGTTTTTCTGGCGGTGCTGTCCGTGCTCGTCTACGTGCACGAATTCGGCCACTACTGGGTGGCGCGCCGGAACGGCGTCCGGGTCGAGGTCTTCTCCATCGGCTTCGGACCGGAACTCTGGGGGCGCCACGACCGCTTCGGAACCCGGTGGAAGGTCTGCCTGGTTCCGCTCGGCGGCTACGTCAAGATGTTCGGGGAGTCCATGCACCCCGAAGAGGACGCCGAGGAGGCCCGCCCGCTGACGCCGGCGGAAAAAGAAGTCTCCTTCATCCATAAGCGCCTCGGCCAGCGCGCGGCCATCGTCGCCGCGGGACCGATCGCCAACTTCCTGTTCGCCGTCGTCGCCTTCGCCCTGGTCTACATGGCCTTCGGCAATCCGGTGCCGCTGGCGGTGGTGGGCGAGGTGATTCCCGGCTCCGCCGCCGAGGCGGCGGCGTTCCGGTCCGGCGACCGGATCGTGGCCATCGACGCCAAGCCCGTGGCCACGTTCGAGGACGTGCGCAAGATCGTCAGCGCCGCCGCCGAGGTTTCGCTGCGATTCAGCGTCCGGCGCGACGACGTCGACATGACCATCGTCGCCGCCCCGCGACCGGGCCCGAAGGCCGACCCGGCGGCCCCGCGCATCGGCCTCCTGGGGATCAAACCGAACCCCGATTGGGTCGACTACAAGCGTGAAAACCCGCTTTCGGCCCTGTGGATGGGGGCGGAGCGGACCGCCTCCATGACCGGGCAGATCCTATCCTACCTGGGGCAGCTGCTCGCCGGCCGCCAGAACGCCGGCGACCTGGGCGGCCCCCTGCGGATCGCCCAAATGTCGGGCGATGTCGCCCAGGAAGGCGGCTTTTCAAGCCTGGTCATCTTCACGGCCATGCTGTCCATCAACCTGGGACTCATCAACCTGTTCCCGATTCCCATGCTGGACGGCGGGCATTTGCTCTATTATGCCGTGGAAGCCGTGCGCGGACGCCCGCTATCCTTGAGGGCGCAAGAATACGGTTTCCGAGTGGGCCTCGCTTTGGTATTTTTCCTAATGGTTTTCGCCACTTGGAACGACTTGCGTAATCTTAAGGTTTTCGACCTCATCATCCGACTGATCACCTGAAGGACCTAGGATCGCCCTCATGCGCCGACTCGCGCGCCATATCGTGCTGCTGATTCTCCTCCTCGCGCCGTTCGGCACGGCCGTGGGGCAGGGGGCGGGAGTCGTGCGCGACATCCACATCGAGGGCAACCAGCGCATCGAGCCCGAGACGGTCCGTTCCTACCTGACGTTCCAGAAGGGCGACTCCTACGATCCGGCCCGGATCGACGGGTCGCTGAAAAGCCTGTTCGCCACCGGCCTGTTCGCCGACGTCACCATCCGGCGCGAGGGCGAAAACATCGTGATTTCGGTGGTCGAGAATCCGATCATCAACCGGATCGCCTTCGAGGGGAACAACAAGCTCAGCGACGACACGCTCACCAGCGAAATCACCCTTCGGCCGCGCACCATCTATACCCGCACCAAGGTGCAAAACGACGTCCAGCGCCTGTTGACGCTGTATCGGCGCAACGGCCGCTTCGCTGCCGCCATCGAGCCCAAGGTCATCCGCCTGCCGCAAAACCGCATCGATCTGGTCTTCGAAATCGACGAGGGCTCGACGACGGCGATCCAACGCATCCGTTTCGTCGGCAACGCCGAATTCTCCGACTCCAAGCTGCGCGACACGATCCGGACCAAGGAAACGCGGTGGTACCGGTTCCTTTCCTCCGACGATACCTACGACCCCGACCGCCTGACGCTGGATCGCGAGTTGCTGCGCCAGTTCTACCTGTCCAAGGGGTTCGTCGATTTCCGCGTTTCGTCCTCGGTCGCCGAGTTGACGCCGGACCGCAAGGACTTCTTCATTACCTTCACGGTCGAGGAGGGCGAGCGCTACCGCTTCGGGAAAGTCGAGGTCGAGAGCACCCTGCGCGGGATCGAGCCCAAGGACGCCGCGCCGGCGGTCGAAATCGAGGAAGGCGACTGGTACAACGGCAAGCTTCTCGAAACCACCATCGACGCCATCACCCTGCACATCTCCGGCCTGGGCCATCCCTTCGTCGACGTCCGCCCCCGGATCGACCGCGACCGGGATAAACGCGTCGTCAACATCGCCTTGGAAATCAGCGAAGGCCCCCGGGTTTTCGTCGAGCGGATCGACATCATCGGCAACGTCCGCACCCAGGACCGCGTCATCCGGCGTCAGTTCCGCCTGGCGGAAGGCGACGCCTTCAACGCCGCCCAGCTTAAGCGTTCGCGCCAGCGCCTTCAGAACCTCGACTACTTCGAGAAGGTCAACGTCGAGCAGGTGCCCGGCAGCGCCCCGGACAAGACCATCCTGAAGACGGAAGTCGAGGAAAAATCGACCGGCTCGATTTCCTTGGGCGTCGGCTATTCGACCACCAACGGCGCCTTGACCGACGTCACGCTGCGCGAAAAGAATCTGCTCGGCCGCGGCCAGGACATCACCGTCGGCGGCCGCCTCGCCCAGCGCGGCACGCAGCTTAATTTCAGCTTCACCGAGCCCGCCTTCCTCGACCGCGAGCTGAGCGCGGGCTTCGACGCCTTCCACGTGACCCAGGACTTGACCGACGTCAGCGGCTACAAGTCCAAGGCCACCGGCGGCGGCGTGCGCATGGGCTATCTGATCACCGAACGCCTGAGCCAGGGCTGGCGCTACACGGCCAAACAGGTCGAGCAAACCAACTTCCTGACCACGGTTTCCCACTATATCCGCGATCAAGGCAACTCCTATTCCTCGTCCGAGGCCGGCCACGTGCTCAGCTACGACCGTCTCGACAACATGATCAAGCCGACGTCGGGGTATTTCCTGCGCATGAACAACGACCTTGCCGGCCTCGGCGGCGACGCGCGGCACATCCGCAACCGCCTCTCCGGCGCCAAGTACTTCCCCTTGCTCGACGACTGGGTCCTGTCCGCGCGCGGCACCGCCGGCCACATGACGAGCTACGGCGGGAAAGACGTCCGCGTTTCCGATCGCTTCATGGTCGGCGGCGACGATTTGCGCGGTTTCCGCACCGGCGGCATCAGCCCGCGCGACATGAACACCAAGGACTCCCTCGGCGGCGAATGGATGTACACCGGCACCCTCGAAGCCACGTTCCCCATCGGATTGCCGCCGGAAATGGGCATCCGCGGAAAATTGTTTTCCGACATGGGCAGCACCGGCAAGCTGAGCCCGACGGGGAACGACGTCCACGACCCGGGTTCGCTGCGCGTCTCCGCCGGCACGGGCGTATCGTGGGAATCGCCGTTCGGCCTTATCGGTCTCGATTTCGCGATTCCGGTCCTCAAGGAAAGCTTCGACAAGACCGAAATCATGCGCGTCAGTTTTGGCACAAAGTTCTAGGAGATTATCTTGAAAACCTTGCGTTCGCTCGCCGTCGCGGCGGCACTGGCCTTCGGCTGCGTCTCCCCGGTCCTCGCCCAACAACCCGCGCAACCGCCGGCCCCGGCCGGCGAGCCGGTGCCGCTGAGCATCGCCGTCGTCGATATCGACCAGATCCGCCGCGAAGCGACGGCGGTCATCGCCGCGCGCGAACAGATCAACAAGTATCACGCCGTGATCCAGGCGGAGATCCAGAAAGAGGAAGTCGCGCTCCGCGACGCCAACCAGGAACTCGCCCGGCAGCGGACGGTGCTCTCGCCCGAGGCCTTCAACGAGGAGCGCCGCAAGTTCGAACAGCGCCTCGTCGACGTCCAGCGCAAGGTTCAGGAACGGCGCGAGGAAATGGACAACATCCAGAACGACGTCATGCGCCGCATGAACGACGCCATGGCCGAGGTCGTCAACGAACTCGCCCAGGAACAGAAGTTCGGCCTGATCCTGCGCCTCGATCAAACGGTCTTCGCCGCCGAGCCGCTGCTGGTCACCAAGATGGTCCTCGACCGCCTCAACAAGAAGCTTCCCTCGATCAAGGTCGCCGAGCCGGCGAGCCTCAAGGGCGGCAAAGCCGCGCCCAAGGCCGCTTCCAAGGCCAACAAAGCCAAGGACGCGAAGAAACAGTAGGAAACGGATGGCCGACCCGCGCTTCTTTTCCGTCGCCGGACCTTTTAGCCTCGGCCAACTGGCGGAAATCGCGGACGCGGAAATCGCGGGCGCGGCTTCGCCGGAAGGCGAGCTCTTTATCGACGTCGCGCCGTTGTCGACGGCGGAGTCGCGCCACGTCAGCTTCCTCGACAACCGGCGCTACCTCGACGCTTTCCGCGCCAGCCGCGCCGGCGCCTGCCTCGTCGCGCCGGACGCCGCCAAGCACGCGCCGGCGGGGATGCGCGTGCTGATCGCCAAGGACCCTTATCGCGCTTACGCCAAGGTCGCGGCGGCCTTCTACCCGACGCCGCCGCCGACGCCGGGCATTCATCCCTCGGCGGCGATCGCGACCGACTCCCAAATCGGCGCCGACTGCCGGATCGAGGCCGGCGCCGTCGTCGGCGAGCGCGCCCGGATCGGCCGGCGCTGCCGGATCGCCGCCACCGCGGTGATCGGCGCGGGCGTGGTCATCGGCGACGACTGCACCGTCGGTCCCGGCGCCTCGCTCAGCCATTGCCTGGTCGGAACCCGGACCCTCATTCACGGCGGCGCGCGCATCGGCCAGGACGGCTTCGGCTTCGCACTCGGCCCCCAGGGCCACCTCAAGGTTCCGCAACTGGGCCGGGTCGTCATCGGCGACGACGTGGAAATCGGCGCCAATACCACCATCGACCGGGGCGCGGGTCCCGACACCGTCATCGGCGACGGCACGAAAATTGATAATCTGGTCCAGATCGCGCATAACGTCCGGATCGGGCGTGGGTGCGTCATCGTCGCCCAGGTCGGGATTTCCGGCAGCACGACGCTCGGCGATTTCGTCGTGCTCGGCGGGCAGGTCGGCTTGACGGGGCATATCGTCGTCGGCGCGGGCGCTCGCATCGCCGCGCAATCGGGCGTGATGCGCGACGTCGAGCCGGGCGCGACCATGGGCGGCTCGCCGGCCCTGCCGCAACGCCAGTGGCTGAAAAGCGTGGCGATGATCGAGCGCCTGGCGACGGGCGGGAAGAAGGACAAGGACTGAGACCATGGACAACGCCCCGACCGCGCCGGAAGCGAAACCCGGAACCGTCATCGACATCAACCGCATCATGCGGATGATCCCGCACCGCTATCCGTTTCTGCTGATCGACCGGATCGTCGAACTGGTGCCCAACACCCGCGCCGTCGGGATCAAGAACGTCACCTACAACGAACCCTTCTTCCAGGGGCACTTCCCGGGACACCCGATCATGCCCGGCGTCCTGATCGTCGAATCCATGGCCCAGACGGCGGCGGTGATGGTGATGGAAACCCTGCAACGCACCTCCGAAGGGGTCGTCGTCTACTTCATGTCGATCGACGAAGCCCGCTTCCGCAAGCCGGTCGGTCCCGGCGACACCGTCCATATCCACGTCGAAAAACAGCGCCAGCGCGGCAACGTCTGGAAGTTCCGCGGCGAGGCCAAGGTCGACGGCGTTTTGATGGCCGAGGCCGTGTTCACCGCCATGATCGTGGAAACCCCATGACCGACATTCACCCCACCGCGCTGGTCGATCCCAAGGCCCGCCTCGGCCACGACGTCGTCGTCGGTCCCTATTGCTGCGTCGGCCCCGACGTCGAGCTGAAGGACGGCGTCCGCATCGTCTCCCACGCGGTCGTGGTCGGCGGCACCACCGTGGGCGAGAACACCGTCGTTTACCCGTTCGCCTCGCTCGGCCATCCGCCCCAGGACCTCAAGTACAAGGGCGAGAAGTCGCGCCTGGTCGTCGGCCGGCGCAATATCATCCGCGAACAAGTGACCATCAACCCCGGCACCGAAGGCGGCGGGATGTTGACCCAGACCGGCGACGATTGCCTATTCATGGTCGGCGCCCACGTCGCCCACGACTGCCGGATCGGCGACCACGTCATCTTGGTCAACAACGCGACGCTGGCCGGCCACGTCCAGGTCGAGGACTGGGCGATCCTGGGCGGCTTGTCCGCCGTGCACCAGTTCGTGCGCATCGGCAAGCACGCCATGATCGGCGGCATGTCGGGGGTCGAGCACGACGTCATTCCCTACGGCTCGGTCACCGGCAACCGCGCCAAGCTGGCGGGGCTCAACGTCGTCGGCCTGAAGCGGCGCAACTTCTCGCGCGACGAGATCCACGCCCTGCGCAACGCCTATCGCCTGCTGTTCGCGCAGGAAGGCACCTTCGCCGAGCGTCTCGCCGACGTTTCGGAAATGTTCAGCGACAACGAACCGGTCATGGACATCGTCAACTTCATCCGGACGGACTCCTCGCGCGCCATTTGCCAGCCCGCCCTGGACGATGCCGCCTAAACTCGGCATCGTCGCCGGCGGCGGCGCGCTTCCGGCGCGCCTGATCGCCGCCTGCCGGGCCTCCGGCCGTCCGTTCTTC
>CAYIQU010000070.1:0-1448 GCA_964365645.1 uncultured Hyphomicrobiales bacterium
GCTGCCCTCCGAAGGCAGAGGTCGTGAGTTCGAGTCTCGCCGGGTGCGCCATTTCTTTCCCTTCCCTCCGTCGGCGGGCCATGGCCGTGCAACGACCCCGATAGCCCCCATGTTGCGCGTCATCGGCTTCAATGCCGGCCTGATCGTCGTCGCCTTGCTCGCCGCCGAAGCGGTTTTCGGAACCTGGCTGTTCGGCCCGTCGTTCGGCTCGCTCAATTTGCCGCATAACGTCGAGCGGCGGTTCGCAATCGGGGATATGAACCGCCTGGAATGGAACGTGATCTACACCCGCGACCGTTTCGGGCTGCGCGGGCGTTACGACAATCCCGCGTCGATCGGGATTCTCGCCTTGGGCGGCAGCACCACCAACGAGCTTTACGTCACCGACGGCGAAACCTGGACCGATCGCCTGGCGCAAAAGTTCGCCGCCGCCGGCATCCCGCTCAGCGTCGTCAATGCCGGCGCCGAGGGCCAAAGCACCGTCGGGCACCTGCGCAACTTCGACGCCTGGTTTCCCCTGATCCCCGGCCTGAAGCCGCGCTACGTCCTCGCCTATATCGGCGTCAACGACATGGCGCTCGGCCTCGACGGCGCCGAATCCACGCAGGACAAGTTCGACCGGATGCGGAGTCCCGAATGGGACCGCCGGTTGCGCCGCTCCATCCGCAACAACAGCGTGTTTTATCGCTTGTGGCGCACATGGCGCGGCGCGAAAAAGGCCGAGGAAGCCCGGCTCGTTCACGCGAGCGCCGAATATGTCGGGGCGACGTGGACGGAACGCGCCGTCGCCGTCGACGAGCCCGCGCCGGAAAGCGATCTCGCCCGCCGGCTCGCGGGCTATCGGGCGCGCATCGCCGAACTGATCCGCCGCAGCCGCGCGCTGGACTCGGAGGCGATCATCGTCACCCAGCAACGCAGCAACTGGCGCCGCGAAAACGGGAAAGTCCTATTCGCGTCCGACCCCGGCGGCGCCCCCATCACGGCCGACTACGCCGAAACGGTGCTGTTCAACCGCGCCGCCCTGGCCGAATGCCGGCAGGCGAAGGCCATCTGCGTCGATCTCGAGGGCGAGATCGCATTCAAGCCCGGCGACTTTTACGATTGGGCGCACACCACGCCCGCGGGTTCGGCGCGCGTCGCCGATTACCTGTTCGCGGTTCTGAAAGATCGCGTGCGCTGAAAGGCTAGCCGATCTCGAACAGCGCCTCGACCTCGACCGCGGTGCCGAGCGGCAGCGACGGCGCGCCGACCGCCGCGCGGGCGTGCTTGCCCGCTTCGCCGAACGCCAGCGCCATCAGGTCCGAGGCCCCGTTCATGACCTTGGGCTGGTCGGTGAAGTCCGGCGTGCAGGCGACGAATCCCGCCAGCCGCACGCAGCGGCGCACCCGGTCGAGATCGCCGATCGCCGCCTTGAGCTGGGCGAGAATGTTGATCGCGCAGATCTTCGC
>CAYIQU010000070.1:1458-6981 GCA_964365645.1 uncultured Hyphomicrobiales bacterium
AAACGTCCGCGCCGAGTCGGCCCTTGATCGCGACACGGCCCTCCCGGGCCGCGATCTGGCCCGAGACCACGGCCAGGTTTCCCGTCACCACCACCGGCACGTAGTTGCCCGCGGGCGGCGGCGGCGCCGGCAGCACGATCCCCGCCTCCTTGAGACGCCCCTCGACCGTTCCCGCCATGTCCGATTCTCCTCTGCATCCATCCGGATTTCGCCGCCACCATAACGGCCGGCGCGTCCGTCTTCCAGCGCCCCCGTTCCCATGCTTGACTTTGGCGCCCGCGACGCTCCACCCTAGGGGCAATCCTTCCCTCTCACACAGGTCCTCCCCCATGTCCCTTCTTCGCCTCGCCGCCGTCGCCGTTCTTCTGTTCGCCGCGCCGTCGGCTTTCGCGCACACGCCCACGGGCAGCCTGGCGGGCGGATTCCTCGACGGCCTCGCGCACGCCTTCGGCGGACTGGATCATGTGCTGGCGCTGGCGGCGCTGGGCCTATGGGCGGCGTGGCTGGTCGGGCGCGCGGCGTGGGCGCGCTCGTTCGCCTTGGCGGCGACCGCGGTGCTCGCGGGGTTCGCCGCCGTTCACGGGCTGGAAGGCGCGTCGCCCGTATTCGTGATCGGCATGATGGCGGCGAGCGCCCTTTTGATCGGCTTAGGATTTGCCGCGTCCCGCGCCGCCGAAAAGCTCGGCCAAGCGCGCGCGCAAATTCTTGCGCGGGCGGGCGCGGTCGTTCTGGTCGGCTTCGGGATCGTGCTGCTCGTCGTCTAGCGGTTTCGCCCGGGACGGCGCCCCAAAGCGTTGCAGCGTTTCGCCTTCGCGCGCCAGCCAACGGCGCGCGGCGCTCATGTCGTCGGCCAGTTCGTCGACCAGCCGCCAGAAGCGGGCGCCGTGGCCGCGCACCACGAGATGCGCGGCCTCATGGGCGCAGACGTAATCGGCGACCACCGGCGGCGCCAGGATCAGCCGCCAGCACAGCGAAACGTCGCCGTTCGCCGAACACGACCCCCAGAGGGTTTTCGTGTCGCGCACCGTGACCCGGCGGATGGACACGCCCAGGCGCGCGGCTTTGTCCCGCACGATCGGTTCCAGGACGCGCTTCGCTTCCGCCCGCAGCCAGTCGGCCAGTCGGCGGGCCACGTGTTCGGGCCGCCCGGCCGCCAAGATCTCGCCGTTTTCGATCCGGACGACGCCCCGATCGCGCATGCGATCAGAATCGAGATCGCCCCGTGCCCGCTTGGCGACGTGGCGGATGACGTGGGGCACGCCCATCAGCGGCACCGACGCCCCGTCCGCGAACGGGACTCGCGGCGGCAGCACGGCCAGCCGGGCCGCGAGCCAATCGCCCCGCGCGCGGACGAATTCGAGTCCCTCGTCCAACGGCACGCGGGCGGGCAGGGTCAGGACCGCCTCGTCGCGGGCGGCATCGACGCGCAACACGACGCGCCGGGCGCGGGCGTTGCGACGCACGCGCAGCGGCACCGAGCGGCCGCCTTCGCCCAACGTCACGGTTTCGGAAAAAGACGCCCTCCGGGACAAAGGCTTGCGCCGGCGCCCGGGGGCCATCTTTTCAGGCCGCCTTCGGCAGCGCGAAGCCGATCCCGGCCAGCGCCTTCAATTGTTCGGCGCGCTCGGCCTGGGTCAGCGCCTTCAAGGGCGGGCGGACCCGGGTCCAGGATTCGTCGCCGGTGATTTCCGCCATGATCGCCTTCAAGGCCGGCGGATAGGGGAATTTGGACAGGGCGACGCGGGCGGCCGACAGCCGCTCGTGCGCCGCCGCCACGTCCCGGCCCGCGAGGAAGCCGCGATAGACTTCCGCCGAAAGCTCGCTGACGATGTTCGCGCAAGCCGTGATCGCGCCCGCGCCGCCTTCCTTCAGCATCGGATAAAGCAGGTGGTCGGCGCCGGGGAAGACGGCGAAGCCCGGGAACTCGCGCGCCGCGCGGCGCATGTTCTCGAAATCGCCCGAGCTGTCCTTCATCCCGACCACCGTGTCGGGGTAGGCCTTCAACAGCCGCTCGATCACGCCGAACGAGACGGGCACGGTCGCCATCTGCGGGAAGTGGTAGAGATAGACCTTGAGGCGGCTGTCGCCGACCTTCTCGATCACCTCGGCGAAATACGCCGCGAGACCCTCGTCGGACGGGTTCTTGTAATAGAACGCGGGCAGCATCAAGACGCCCGCCGCGCCCGCCTTCAGCGCCGCGCGGGTCAACTCCACCGCGTCGGGCACGGCGCAGGCGCCGGTGCCGGGCATCATCACGCTGCCGGGAATGCCGGCGGCGGCGAGAGACTCGAGGGTTTGCACCCGCTCGGCGACCGAGAACGAGTTCGCCTCGCCCGTCGTGCCGAAAATGCCGAGTCCGTCCGAGCCGCGCGCCAGCAGCCAGCGGCAATGCGCCGCCAGCTTGGTGGTGTCCGGCGCGCCGTCCGCCTTGAGCGGCGTCAGCACGGCGGGAATGATGCCTTTGAGGGTGCCTTTCAGGGTCGCCACGTTTCTCTCCTTGGTTCGCGGTGGAAAATCCTATGCCGGCCAGTCGACGATGTGATGCTCGATGTTGCCGGCCTTGCGTTCGGGAATCGCGCGCCCGCGCACCGAGATGCCGGCGGCGTGCACCGTCTCGGGATCGCCCGAAACCAGCGGATGCCACCAGGGCAAGTCCTGGCCCTCGTCGATCAGCCGGTAGGCGCAGGTCGACGGCAGCCAGCGCAGATGCGGCACGTTGGTCGCGGTCAGCGTCTCGCAGTCGCGGACCTTCTTCTTGCGATTGAGATAATCGCCGCACCGGCATTCGGGCAACGTCAACAGGCGGCAGGCGACGCGGGTGAGGCTGATCTCGCCCGTCTCCTCGTCCTCGAACTTGTGCAGGCAGCACTTGCCGCAGCCGTCGCAGAGCGATTCCCATTCGTCGGCGAACATCTCTTCCAGCTTCTTGACGCGCCAGAAGGGCTCGGACGTTTTCGCGCGGGCGGCGGGTTTTTTGACCATGGACAATCGGTAGCGCCTCAGGGAAGCAAAGGCAACGCTTGCCTTCACCAGTCGATTTCGCCGGGAAACGGCTGGTCGCGGGGGTCGAGGCCGTCGCGTTCGGATATCGCCCGGCCGCGTATGGATATTCCCGCCAGGTGCACCGTCGCCGGATCGCCCGAAACCAGCGGATGCCACCAGGCCAATCCGCGCCCCTCGGCCAAACGCCGGTAGGCGCAGCTGGACGGCAGCCAGTCGTGGCGGGCGATGGTGTCCGGCCGGATCGTGCGGCAATCGGGCACGAAGCGGGCGCGGTCCTCATAGGCCATGCAGCGGCAGGTCTCGAGATCGAGCAGCCGGCAGGCGACCCGGCTGGTCACGGTCTTTTCCCCGAACGGGCCGTCGTGCTTGTTGAGGCAGCATTTGCCGCAGCCGTCGCACAGGGCTTCCCACTCCGCCCGGGTCATGGCGGAAAGAGGTTTCGTTTCCCAGAACGGTTTCGCCTCGGCGGCCATGGTTATTCCGCCGCGATCAGGTGAATGAAGGACCCCCGCACGCCGCCCGCCCGAAGTCCCGCCGCGCCCACGTCGTGGCCGCCCGCGTCAACGGCGGCGAACAATGGCTCGCCCGGTCCTTCGCGCAACGTGGTCGCATAATGGAACTCGTGCCCCCGAAACAAGGTGCCGGCCGGCGCGAACGGGGCATCGTCCAGCAGCCGCGCCCGGCGATAGCCCAGGTGCAGCTTCCGTTCCGCGAACGAGGTTTCCACCGGCAACAGCCCCGCCATGGAATGCCGGACGCCATCGGCGTCGACCAGGCCCTCGCCCAGAACCATGTAGCCGCCGCATTCGCCGAAGACGGTGCGGCCGGCGTCGGCGTGCGCCCTCAAGCCGTCAAGAAAACGACTCGCGGCGGCGATTTCGCCCGCGTGCAGTTCGGGATAGCCGCCGGGAAGATAGACCGCGTCGGCGTCCGCGCGCGGCGCCTGGTCGGCCAGCGGCGAGAAGAACGAGAGTTCCGCGCCCGCGTCGCGCCAGCCCTTGAGCGTCAGTTCGTACGTGAACGCGAAGGCGACGTCGCGGGCCACCGCGATCCGCTGCCCCAAAGGAGGAAGGAGCGGCGACTGAACCGATACCGCGCGCAATCCCTCGGCGCGGGAAGCCAATGCCAGCAACGCCGGAACGTCCACATGGCGCGCCACCGCCTCGGCCGCCCGGTCGAGAAACGCCTCCAACGCCGCGTGCTCGGACGCCTGAACGAGGCCGAGATGGCGCTCAGGCAGACCCAGCGCCCGATCGCGCGGGATCGCGCCCAGCACCGGCAGTTCGGGCAGCGCGCGGGCCATCGCCTCGCGCAACAGCCGCGCGTGCTTTTCCCCGCCGACGCGATTGAAGATGACCCCGCCGAGCGGAAGCCCCCGGCGATGGCGATGAAAGCCGCCGACCAGCGCGGCGGCCGACGCCCCTTGCGCGCCCGCGTCCGCCACCAGCACCACCGGCCAGCCGAGCGCTTGGGCGAGATCGGCGGTCGAGCCGTCTTCCCCGTTCGCGCCGTCGAACAGGCCCATGACGCCCTCGACGACGGCGAGGCCGCCGGCGCGAAGGCCGGCCCCTTCCGCCTTGATGCGATCCGCGCCCAGGGCGAACAGGTCGAGATTGACGCAAGGATGACCGGCGGCGGCGGCCAGGAACTGGGGATCGATGTAATCGGGACCCGCTTTCGCCGGACGGGGATCGAGGCCTTCGCGCGCGAGATGGCGCAACAGGCCCAGCGTCACCACCGTCTTGCCGCTGTGGGACGACGGCGCGGCGATGACGATTCCGCTCACGACCGGACTCTCTTTATTTCAGCGACCGGCGGATGCGCGCGGCCATGGCGTCGGGCTCGGTGCCGTGGCTGAAGTGCGCGAGGAACTTCCCGTCCGGTCCCATCAGGTAGGTGATCGAGGTGTGATCCATGGTGTATTCGTCTTCCGGCGCGCCTTGCGGACGGACCTTGGCGTAATAGACGCGATACGCCTTGGCCGCCGCCGCGATCTGTTCCTTCGTGCCGGTCAGGCCCGTCAGGCGCGGATGGAAGTGGCGGACGTATTCCTTGAGCTGCTCGGGCGTGTCGCGGTCGGGGTCGACGGTGATGAAAACGGGCGCGATCTTGTCCGCGGCGGCGCCGAGACTGTCGAGCGCCTGGCCGACGACGGTCAGCGACGTCGGGCACACGTCCGGGCAATAGGTGAACCCGAAATAGACCAGCATCAGCCGGCCGCGAAAATCGGCGTCGGTCCGGGGCCGGCCGTCCTGGTCGATCAAGGTGAACGGCCCGCCGACCGCGACCGCCGGCACGGGCGGCTCGCCGCCGTTCGAAACCCATCCCAGGTAATGCCGCCCGGCCAGCAGCGCGACCGAGACGAGCACGACAACGGCGAGAATCGCCTTGATCCGCGCCGTCAGTCCGGACGGCGGCGGCGCGGGCGGTTTCGTCTCCGGCGCATTCGTCGCGGGCGTGTCGTTCATGGCCATGCCTTCACGGGAGGGAAGCGGCTTTCCAGGCGAGCGCGGCGAGCGC
>CAYIQU010000071.1:0-6954 GCA_964365645.1 uncultured Hyphomicrobiales bacterium
GGGCATGTTCGTCGACGCCTGGCTCGACAAGGCGAGCGAGGACAACGAGCGCATGGCCATGCGCCTGGTGCTGGGCGACGGCCGCGATCTCGCCTGCGTCCAGATCGCGGGGCTGATCGCGCGGCGCATCCTGTGCGAGGCCGCCGAAGGCCAGACGGTCGCCGCCGGCCAGCGCTACGGCATGATCCGCTTCGGCAGCCGCCTCGACGTCTACCTGCCCGTCGGCGTCGAGCCGCTCGCCGCCGAGGGCCAGACCATGATCGCGGGCGAATCCGTTATCGCCGACACGACGTCGGCCGAACCCCGGCGCGAAGGCCGAACGGGCTGAACCCATGATCCACCGCCGCAGCCGCCACCAGCGCTTCAAGGGACTGTCCATCAACCGGATGATCCCGAACATGCTGACGCTGTTCGCGCTGTGCGCCGGCATGACCTCGATCCGCTTCGCCATCCAGGAACGCTGGGAGCCGGCGGTCACCGCGCTGTGCATCGCGGCGATTCTCGACGGCCTCGACGGGCGCATCGCCCGGCTGTTGAAGGGATCGAGCCGGTTCGGCGCCGAGCTCGACAGCCTGTCCGACTTTTTGTGCTTCGGCGCGGCGCCGGCGATCATCGTTTACCTGTGGTCGCTGCAAGCGATCGGAACGCTGGGCTGGATTCCGTGCCTGCTCTACGCCATCTGCGCCGCGCTCAGGCTCGCCCGCTTCAATGTCGCCCTCGACGAGCCGGTCCTGCCGCCGTGGGCCTTCAACTTTTTCAGCGGCGTGCCCTCGCCCGCCGGCGCGGGACTGGCCGTGTTGCCGATGATGTTTGCCTTCTGGTCCGACGAGGTCGGCGCCGTCGCCCGCGCCCCCCTGACGACGGCCGTGGTCCTGCTGGTCGTCGCCGGCCTGATGGTCAGCCGCCTGCCGACGTTTTCGCTGAAAAAGTTCAAGGTGCCGAACGTCTGGGTCCTGCCGATGATGCTGTTGCTGGGCCTGGTCGCCGCCGGCATCATCGTCGAACCTTGGAAGACCCTGTCGCTGCTGGGGGCGATCTACATCGCCATGCTGCCGTTCGGCTTGCTGTCCTATCGCCGGCTGGAACGGATGGCCACCGCCCTTCAGGGCGCCGGCAAGGACCCGCCGCCGGCGGAGAGCGGCGCTCCTTAACCAGCCTCCGAACGCATATTCCGATATGCCAACGCGGTGGACAAATCCCGCCGCGGTCCTTATCGTCTTGCTGCAATCATCCCGGGCATCGCCGAGCCTTGCCGATCCGGCCGACCGACGCCCGTCGGAATCATCAGGGGAGGTTTTCATCATGACCCGTTCGTTTCGTTCGCTCGTCCTCGGCGCGCTTGCGCTCGCGACCGTCGCCGCCGCGTATCCCGTTCCCGCCGCCGCCGTCGATCTGCCCTGCCGCGCCGTGCGCATGATCGTGCCGTGGGGCGCGGGCGGCGACACCGACCTGATCTTCCGGCCGGCGGTCGAGGCGGTGAACGCCCTGAACCCGAAGGCGGTCCTTCAGGTCGTCAACATCGGCGGCCAGAGCGGCAACAAGGGCGCCAGGGAAGTCCGCGACGCCAAGCCCGACGGCTGCACGCTGCTGGCCATGCACGACAGCCAGATCACGACCTATCTCGCCGGCGGGGTCGATTTCACCTGGAACGCCTTCCAGCCGGTCGCGCTGCTGACCTACACGCCCTCGCTGTTGGCGGCCGGCACCAAGACGCCCTACAACGACTTTGCCGGCCTGATCGACCACGCCAAGAAGAACCCGGGCCAGATCAAGGCCGGGGTCACCACCGGCTCGACCAGCCAGTTCCTCCAATTGTTGATCGAAGACGCCGCCAAGATCAGCTTCAAGTACGTGCCCTATGAAGGCACGCGCGAGCGCAACACCGCCCTGCTCGCCAACAACATCGACGTCGGGGAATCCAACATCCTGACCGCCAGGGAATACGTCAAGAACAACCAGATGAAGGCGCTCGGCATCGCCACCGAGAAGCGCGATCCGGTCATGCCGAACCTGAAGACCATGCGCGAGCAGGGCGTGGACGTCGTCTACGGCCTGAGTCGCGGTGTCGTTCTGCCCAAGGGCGCGTCCGCCGATATCGTCGCCTACTACGAGGACCTTTTCCGCCGCGCCCTGCAGGCGCCCAAGGTCAAAGAGGTCATGGACACCCACAGCACGTGGATTCAGTTCAAGGGCGCCAAGGATTACGAAGCGTTCCTGAAGAAGGAATACGACAACTCCGAGCGCCTGGCGATCAAGATCGGCCTCTATAAGAAGAAATAACGGCTTTTCCTCCCGCCACGCCGGAATTGCCGAAAGCGCCATGCCCCGCATCAACGTCGATACCGTTATCGCCGCCTTGCTTCTGGTTCTTTCCGGCGTCCTGTTCGCCGACACGTTCGCGTTCCAGACGCCGCCGCTGCATACCTTCAGCATCCGTACCTGGCCGCGGGCGGTCGTCGGCGCGCTCGCCATTCTCTCTTTTCTCTATCTTCTCCGTTCCCTGCGCGAGCCGCGGCCGGCGAGCCGGGCTTCCTTCGATCCGCGGGCGTGGATCGTCGCCAACCGCAATGTTCTCGCGTGCTTCGGCCTGTTCGCGGTGTTCGTCGCCACCCTGCCGATCTTCGGCATGTTGATCGGGGGGATTCTTTTCGTCTACATCCTCCTCGCCCTGATGGGCGGAGGAACCGCGCGCACGCACGCGATCAACGCCGCGATCGCCGTCGTGTCCGTCGGCGGGATGTGGGCTTTGTTCACCTTCGCGCTCCGGGTCATCCTCCCGGGCGGCATTTTCCACATTTAGACGGATCGCGGGCCCGCCATGTTCGAACACGTTCTCGCCGCTTTTGCCTCGATCTTCGCGCTGAAGACCTTCCTGCTGATGTCCGTCGGGGTCTTCGCCGGATTGGTCGCCGGATCCATTCCCGGCTTCACCATCGCCATGGCGGTGGTGCTGACGCTGCCGTTCACCTTCGGCATGCCGCCGATCGAGGGTCTGTCCACCATGATCGGGGTGTTCGTCGGCGGATTGTCGGGCGGGTTGATGACCGGAATTCTCACCGGCATTCCCGGATCGCCGTCCTCCATCGCCACCACCTTCGACGGCTATCCGATGGCGAAGAAGGGCCAGGCCGGACTGGCGCTCGGCCTCGGCGTGTGGGCGTCTTTCTTCGGCGGGGTGATCAGTTCGATCCTGCTGATGACGGTGGCCCCGGTTCTGTCCTTGATCGGTCTCGAATTCGGCCCCTGGGATTTCTTCGCCTTGATGATCTTCGCGCTCTCCATCGCCACCAGCCTCGCCGGCGAGGACATGGTCAAGGGCCTGATCGCGGGCATGATCGGCCTGATCATCACCTGCGTCGGGCAGGATCAAACCGCGGGCGTCGCCCGCTTCACCTTCGGCGTTGACGTGCTGCAACAGGGCTTCTCCTTCCTGCCGGTGTTGGTCGGCCTGTTCGCTTTCAGCCAATTGCTCAAGGACGTGCGCAATTACGAGGCCGCGCGCCGCCCGCTCGAACTCGACGGCGCCGCCCGTTCCGCCCGCATCGCCATAAGCCACTGGGGCGCGATCAAGCTCATCGCCCGAAAATGGCGGGTGACCCTGCACGCGTCCATGGTCGGGGTGTTCGTCGGCATCCTGCCCGCGGTGGGCGCGTCGGTGTCCAACATTCTCGCCTACGACCAGGTCAAGAAAGCGTCCAAGTATCCCGAGAAGTTCGGAACCGGCATTCCCGACGGCGTCATCGCCTCGGAATCGGCCAATAATTCCACCGCCGGCGGCGATCTGATGACCATGATGGCGCTCGGCATTCCCGGCGACTTGGTCACCGCGATCATGCTGGGCGCCCTGATCATGCACAACGTCGCGCCCAGCCCGACCTTCATCAGCACCCAGCCGGTGCTGGCCTATGGCATCATGCTCGCGTATCTGATCGCGCACGGCGTCACGGTCGCGTGGCAGGCGGGTTTCCTGCGCCTGTTCGTCCTGGTCTCGCTCGTGCCCATGTACCGGCTCGCGGCGGTGGTGTTGTTCTTCTGCGCGGTCGGCATCTTCAACCTCAACAACGTCATCTGGGACCTGTGGGTTCTCCTCGGATTCGGCCTGCTCGGCTACCTGATGTACGTTTTCAAGTTTCCCATCACGCCGATGATCCTCGGCGTCGTGCTCGGCGACCAGGCCGAGATCAACCTGGTCCGGGCGCTGGCCACCGACGACAATATCCTGCTGTTCGTGACACGGCCGTGGTCGCTGTTTTTCCTCATCATTGCGTTTTTCTCCCTGATCTTTCCCTGGTACCAGGCCGCGCGGACCCGGGCGCGCTGGACGCTGGGCTACACCCCGTTCATGACCTTATTCGCCGCCGTTCCGTTCTTCATGATGGAAAGCCCCGTCCGCGCCGCGATCGGCGCCGGGCTGATCGCGCTGGGCCTGTGGATGCTGTGGCGTCATCGTCAAAGGGGCTGGGTCTTGCCGTCGGCCGACGGCGTCATCGTCGTCCACGAATAGGAAACCGCGAGTGCCCCACATCGAAACCAACGGCATCGAGACCTATTACGAGGTCCACGGCGCGGGTCCGCCGGTGCTGCTCGCCGCCGGGCTTGGCGGCGCCGGCACCTACTGGCGCGAACAGATCGAACCCTTCGCCCGCACCCACACCGTCGTCCTCTACGACCAGCGCGGGGCGGGACGCAGCGCGCATGTCCCGGTGCGTTCCATCGAGGAGCTGGCGGACGATGCCCTGGCGCTGCTCGATGCGCTCAAGCTCGATCGCGTTCATTTCGTCGGCCATTCCACCGGCGCGGCCATCGGCCAGTCGCTGGCCCTCGACCGCCCCGAACGGCTCGCCAGCCTGGTGCTGTACTCGACCGTCCATCGCTCCGATCCGTTCCGCCGGCGCATGTGGCAAATGCGCAAGGACGTGCTCGCCCGGCTGGGCCCCAAAGCCTACGCGCAACTGACGTCGCTGGTCCTTTATCCCCCCGCCTGGGTCGCGGCCAACGACGCCCGACTGACCGAGGAGGAAACGGTCGCCGAACGGATGCTGTCCAAGCCCGAGATCATGGCCAGCCGCATCGACGCCATTCTCGCCCACGACCGCGCCGAGGACTTGGGCCGGGTCCGCACGCCGACCCTGGTGCTGTGCGCCCGCGACGATTTGATGACGCCGCCCTATTTCTCGGAAGACATCGCCCGGCGAATTCCCGGCGCCGAGCTGGTTCTGCTCGACGGCGGCGGGCACGCCTGTTCCAAGACCCGCGCCGACGAATTCAACCGGCACGTTCTCGGCTTCATCGCCCAGCACGCCTGACGCCGTACCCCGAAGGAGCCGCCCCCACCATGCGTAACCTCGAGTTGCCCGGACGCTCTCCGGTTCATTCCACCCACGGCATGGCGGCGACGTCGCATCCGCTCTCGACGCTGGCCGCCCTCGACGTGTTGCGCGCCGGCGGCAACGCCATGGACGCCGCCGTCGCGGCCTGCGCGGTCCAATGCGTGGTCGAGCCGGAATCGACCGGCATCGGCGGCGACTGTTTCGTCCTCTACAGCAAGGGCGGCGCCGGTCCGGTCATCGCCTACAACGGTTCGGGCCGCGCGCCGGCGGCGGCCACCGTCGATGTCTACGAACACAAAGGCATCAAGGTCATCGAGCCGCACAGCGCGCACGCCGTCACCGTTCCGGGGGCGGTCGACGCCTGGACCCGGCTGATCGCCGATCACGGCACCCGCGAGCTCGGCGAGTTGCTGCGCCCGGCCATCGCGCACGCCCGCGAGGGCTATCCGCTTTCGTCCCGCGTCGCCTTCGACTGGAAAACGGCGCGGGAGACCGTGTTGAACGACCCCGGCACCGCCGCGGTGTTCATGCCCGGCGGCGCGTTGCCGCCCGTCGGCGCGATGCATCGCCAGCCGCTGTTGGCCGACACGCTGGAACGGATCGGCCGCGAGGGCCGCGACGGATTCTACAAAGGCCCCGTCGCCCAGGACATCGTCGCCCACCTGAACGGCCGGGGCGGCTTGCACACGCTCGCCGATTTCGCCGCCGCCCGCGGCGAATACGTCCAACCGATCAAAACGGATTTTCGCGGCTACGACATTTACGAATGCCCGCCCAACGGCCAGGGCCTGATCGCGTTGCTGCTGCTCAACGTCATCGCCGGGCTGGACATGAAGGGGCTGGACCCGCTTTCCCTCGACCGGCTGCACCTGTTCGTCGAGGCGACCCGGCTCGCCTACCACGACCGCGACGCCTTCCTCGCCGATCCGGCCCAGGCCGACGTGCCGGTGCGGGCGCTTCTGTCCGCCGCCCATGCCGACGCGCTGCGCGGCCAAATCCGCCGCGATCGCCGGCTCGACCCCCTGCCGCCCGCCGCGCTGCCCCCGCACGAGGACACCGTCTACATCACCGTCGTCGACAAGGATCGCAACGCGGTCAGCTTCATCAACTCGTTGTTCCAATCGTTCGGCACCGGGTTGATGGCGCCGCGCTCGGGCGTCGTGCTGCACAATCGCGGCGCCGGGTTCACCATCGAGCGTGGCCATCCCAACTGCATCGCGCCCGGCAAGCGCCCGCTGCACACCATCATCCCCGGCATGGCGATGAAGGACGGCCGCTGCGTCATGCCCTTCGGCGTCATGGGCGGGCAGTATCAGGCCATGGGCCACGCCTGGTTCCTGAGCAATCTTCTCGACTGCGGCCTCGACATCCAGGAAGCCATCGACCTGCCCCGGCTGTTCCCGATGCTGGCCGGGCCGTTGGAGATCGAAAGCGGCATTCCGGCCGCGACGGTCGACGGCCTGAAGCGCCTGGGCCACGTGCCGACCTCCCCTAAGAAACCCATCGGTGGCGGCCAGGCCATCTGGATCGACTGGGCAAGCGGCGTGCTGAGCGGCGGATCGGACCCGCGCAAGGACGGCTGCGCGCTGGGGTATTGATAATTCCGAGAACGCGATCCATTCGC
>CAYIQU010000072.1:0-6881 GCA_964365645.1 uncultured Hyphomicrobiales bacterium
CCTCGTCGCGGAACTTCCATTGCACGTGATAGAGCATTTTCGGCAAATCGCGGTACGACTTGACCGAGCCGCGAAAGATGTCGGTGATCAGTTCCTCGTTGGTCGGGCCGTAGAGCATCTCGCGCTCGTGGCGGTCCTTGAGGCGCAGCATCTCGGGGCCGTAGGCGTCGTAGCGGTTGCTTTCGCGCCACAGGTCGGCCGGCTGGATGGTCGGCATCAACATCTGCTGGCAGCCGATGGCGTCCTGTTCGGCCTCGACGATGCGCTGGATGTTCGACAGCACGCGATGGCCGAAGGGCAGCCACGAATAGATGCCGGCGCTGGATTGCCGGATCATGCCGGCGCGCAGCATCAATCGGTGCGAGACGATCTGGGCTTCGGACGGATTTTCCTTGAGCGTGGGCAGGAAGTAGCGGCTGAGACGCATCGGCGGCCTTTCGGGAATACGGGAGCGCGAGGCGTGAAAATAGGCGATGGACCGGGCGGCATCAATGGCCGCTTCGGCGTCGGCGGGATTATTTCGGGCCGTAGATCTTGCGGCAGGCCTCGGCGATGGCCGCCTGGTCCCGCTGGTCCAAGGGCTGGCCGTTGAAAAAGACCTTGTCGCCCTTGACCGTGACCTTGCCGACGACGCTTTCGCCCGTGTACTTGCCGCCCGAGCCGAGGCCGTATTTCTTGTCCAGGTCGAAGCCGATGTCGATGGAAATGGTTTCCGGCAGCTTGATCGGCGAGCCGCCGGGCAGGTCCGCGCCCTTGACCTTCTTGCCGCGCGCGTCGACGCCCGGCTTATAGTCGGCGGTCGATTCGTGTTTGACGATGCGGCGGCACTCGCTTTTGCTCACCTTCACGGACGAGCCCTTGGCGTCCGCCGCCCAGGATTGGAGCGGAACAAGCGCCACGGCGGCGAAGGCTATTCCATAAAGCGCGCGCATGGCGCGATCATAGCGAATCCGCCCCGGCCCGTCACCCGCCGCGAATAGCGAGAAATCCCGCCTCTTTCGCCCAATAGAAGATGCCGAAGACGATGCCGGCGATGACGGTGGTGGCGGCGAACTTGAAAAGCATGCGCGGCCGTTCCGGCGCGCCGTCGGCGTGGCCCTTGGCGACGTCGTCGGCGGTAATGGCCCGGTTGCCCCACGGCAGGACCATGAACAGGACCAACCACCACATGACGGCGTAGATCGCGAGGGCCGTGTACCATTTCATGTCAGGCTTGCTCCAATTCGACCAGCGTGCCGCAAAAATCCTTGGGGTGCAGAAAGAGGACCGGCTTGCCGTGCGCCCCGATCCTGGGTTCGCCGTCGCCCAGGACGCGCGCGCCACGGGCCTTCAGGCGGTCGCGGGCGGCGAGGATGTCGGGCACTTCATAGCAGACGTGGTGGATGCCGCCTTGCGGATTCTTGGCGAGGAACCCGGCGATGGGCGAATGATCGCCCAGGGGATGAAGAAGCTCGATCTTGGTGTTGGGCAGTTCGACGAACACCACGGTGACCCCGTGCGCGGGTTCCGGCGACGGCGCGGAAACACGGGCGCCGAGCGCGTCGCGATAAAGCGCGGCGGCGGCGGCTAGATCGGGAACCGCGATGGCGACGTGGTTGAGTCGTCCGATCATGCTCCGTCCCTTCCCGCTCAAGCCCGCACCAGGTGAACGCTGGTCACGGGCCGCTTGTCGAAGCGATCGCGGAAAACCCGCCGCACCGCGATCCGCACCGCCTCCTTGACCGCCGCGTCATCGGCGCGCCGGGCGGCGGGCAGGGCGACGATGATTTCCTCGACCGTTTCGCGCACCACGCCGAGCGCGCCCTCGTCGCCGGCTTCCATCACGCCCAGGGTCGAGACTTGGACCTCGTCGCGGACCCGGCCTTTCTTGTCGAGCACCACCGTGACCACGGCCGAGCCATGGTATATGGCCCGGCTGCGGTCCCGCACAAGCGCGCCGTTGATGGGAACGATGCGGTTGCCGTCCACCGCCAGCCGGCCGACGGGGACCTGGCCGATGATTTCCGCCCGGCCCGGCGCCAGGCGAATCAGGCCGCCGTTTTCCGCGACCACCGTCTGCTGCACCTGGCAATCCTCGGCCAGGTCGGCGTGCTCAAGCATGTGGCGAAGCTCGCCGTGGACCGGAATGGCGATGCGCGGGCGAACCAGTTGATACATCTTCATCAGTTCGTCGCGCGCCGGGTGGCCGGAAACGTGCACGTGATGGTCGCGCCAGGTGATGATCTCGATCCCGCGCCGGACCAGATCGTTTTGCAGCTTGCCGATCGCGATCTCGTTGCCGGGAATGACGCGCGAGGAAAAAATCACCGTGTCGCCGTCTTCCAGCTCGACGCGGGGATGATCCCCGGCGGCGATGCGCGACAGCGCGGCCCGCGGCTCGCCTTGGCTGCCGGTGCAGATGATGACGGTGCGCTCGCGCGGCAGCCAACCGGCGGCGTCCTCGTCGAGAAAGGCGCGGGTTCCGGCGAGATAGCCGTTTTCGCGGGCGGCCTCGTCCATGCGCCGGAGCGAGCGGCCCGCCAGCACCACGTCGCGGCCCACCGCCGCCGCGGCCTTGGCGATGGTCTCCAGGCGCGCGACGTTGCTGGCAAAACAGGCGACCGCGACGCGGCCTTCGGATTCGCCGATCAGGTCGGTCAGGGTTTTTTCCAGGTCCGCTTCCGAGCCGGAAACGCCGGGCGTGAAGACGTTGGTCGAATCGCAGACGATGGCCAGCACCCCTTCGTCGCCGAGTTTTCGCAGCGCCTCTTCGTCCGACAGCGGGCCGACGACGGGGGCCGGGTCGAATTTCCAGTCGCCGGTGTGAACGATGGTGCCGAGCGGCGTGCGGATCGCCAGCGCGTTGGGCTCCGGGATCGAATGGGTGACCGTGACCAATTCGACGTCGAACGGGCCGATCGTGACGCGCCCGCCCAGGGGAACGGTGTGGATCGGCACTTGGCCGTCCAGGCCGGCCTCGCGCAGCTTGCGGGTCAGGATCGAGACCGTGAACGGCGTCGCCCAAATCGGGCAGCCGAGCCGTTGCCACAGGTACGGGACCGCGCCGAGATGGTCCTCGTGGGCGTGCGTCAGCACCAGCCCGAGCAGGCGGTCGCGGCGCTGGACGATGAACGCGGGATCGGGCGTGATGACGTCGACGCCGGGAATGCTGCCGTCGCCGAAGGTCACGCCCAGATCGACCATCAACCATTGATGGCCTTCGGGCGGTCGGCCGTAGCCGTAGAGATTCAGGTTCATGCCGATTTCGCCGGCGCCGCCGAGCGCGACGAAGGCCAGTTCGGGCGTCGCGCGGCTCATGGATTTTTCGGGGCGTTGCGGCGGTAGAGGGAGAGAAGCCCGCGCAGCGTGAGATCGAGATCGGCACGCTTGATGCAATCGGTCGCGTCGGTGAACAGCGGCGCCAAACCGCCGGTGGCGATGACGTCCATCGGTTTTCCATATTCCTTCATGATGCGCGCGACCAGGCCTTCGACCATGGCGACGTAGCCCCAATAAATGCCCGATTTCATCGCCGCGACCGTACTGGTGCCGATGACGCGGTCGGGCCGGCCGATGGCGACGCGCGGCAGCTTGGCCGCCGCCATGTGCAGGGCCTCGGCCGAAAGATTGACGCCGGGCGCGATCACGCCGCCGCGGTAATCGCCGTTGTCGTCGATGACGTCGAAAGTGGTCGCGGTGCCGAAGTCGATGACGATCATCGCGCCCTTGTAGCTTTCCCGGGCGGCGACCGCGTTGACCAGCCGGTCGGCGCCGACCTCGTCGGGATGATCAACCTTGACCATGAGGCCGATCTCGACTCCCGCCTCGCCGACGATCAGGGGATCGCAGTTGAAGTACTTGCGGCACATGGTTTTGATGTTGAACAGCAACGCCGGAACGACGGTGGCGACGATGGCGCCCCGGATGCCTTCGGGCTCGATGCCGGCAAGCCGCATCAATTGCATCAGCCACAGGCCGAACTCGTCGGCGGTGCGGTTGCGATCGGTCGAGGACCGCCAGTCGCCCAGTTTTTCCCCGCTTTGGGCGAAAACGGCGAAGACGGTGTTGGTGTTGCCGCAGTCGATGGCGAGAATCATCGCGGGGGGATGTCCGATGGTGTTGCGCCGTAGAACACGTCTCCGGCGGCGATGCGCCGTTCTTGCCCGCCGGAAAGCCTGAGCCTGAGCACGCCGTCGTCGTCGAGGGCCTCGAATGTGCCGCGCAGGGTTTCCCCTTCCAGCCGGACCGTCACCGCCTCGCCGATGCCGCGCACCGCGCGCCGGTATGGTTCCAGCACGGCGGCCATCCCGCCGTCAAGCCAACGCCCGCGCCAGCGGGCGAAGGCGCCGAGAACGGCGCCGAGCGCGGCCCTGGGCATCGGCGAGGCGCACCCTTCGGCGGCCAGCGAGGTGGCGGGAAATTCCGCGTCCTTGGGGTATGCCGCGAGGTTGACGCCCATCCCGATCACCACCCAGTCGGGAATCTCGCCGCCGCCGGACCGGGATTCGAGCAGGACTCCGGCGACCTTGCGGCCGTTCAACAAGACGTCGTTGGGCCATTTGGGGTGCGCCTCGGGCGCGCACCAGCCGGCCAGCGCCTCGCCGATGGCGAGCGCGGCGGCGAAGCCCAGCCCGGCGGTTTCGCGCAGCGGCCGCGCGGGGCGCAGCAGGATCGAGCAATACAGATTGCCGGGCGGCGAAATCCAGGCGCGGCCGCGCCGGCCCTTGCCCGCCGCTTGGGTTTCGGCCCAGACGACGGTGCCGTCGGGCGCGGGCGAACCGGCGCGCGCGGCGAGGCGCTTCGCCTCCTCGTTGGTGCTGTCGACGGAAGCCAGGACGACGAGGGAAAAGCCGTCCGGCAAAAAGGGGCCGCCGCTCATCCGGAAATCAAGGCCTGGGCCGCCCCTTGGGCCGCGCGCAGGATCGGCCCCGGATTGAGGAAGAAGAGGATCAGCAGCGCGCTGGCGGCGGCGGCGATCCAGCCGATCTCGGGGCGGATGACGCGATCGAGCGCCTCGGCCGGTTCGTCGAAATAGACGATCCGAATGATGCGGAGGTAATAGAACGCGGCGACGACGCTGGTCGTCAAGCCGATGATCGCCAGCCCGTACATGCCCGCCTCGACCGCCGCGAGAAAGACGTACAGCTTGCCGAAGAACCCGGCCAGCGGCGGAATTCCCGCCATCGAGAACATCAAGATCGCCATCGCCACGGCGTACAGCGGGTGCGTCCGGGACAGGCCGGCGAGATCGGCGATGGACTCGACGTTCCGCCCGCCCCGACGCATGGCGATGATGCAGGCGAAAACGCCCAGGTTCATCACCATGTAGATGGCGAGATAGACGAGCAGGCCGCGAATGCCGCTTTCGTCGGCGACCACGATGCCGATCAGGGCGTAGCCGACGTGGCCGATGGAACTGTAGGCCATCAGGCGCTTGATGTTGGCCTGGTTGATGGCGCCGAACGCGCCGACGATCATCGAGGCCACCGCGATCAGCGCGACCACCTGCTGCCAGTGCGGCGCCAGATCGCCGAAGGGACCCATCATCATGCGGGCGAGCAGGCCGAACGCGGCGATCTTCGGCGCGACCGCGAAGAACGCGGTGACCGGCGTCGGCGCGCCTTCATAGACGTCGGGCGTCCACATGTGGAACGGCACCGCCGAAACCTTGAAGGCGAGGCCGGCCAGAATGAAGACCAGGCCGAAGGTCACGCCGAGCGACGGCGACGCCCCGCCCTCGTGGCGGAACAGGGCGGCCAGCGCCTCGAAGTTGGTGCTGCCGGCGAAGCCGTAGACCAGCGAGCTGCCGTAGAGCAGCATTCCCGACGCCAGCGCGCCGAGGACGAAGTACTTGAGGCCGGCCTCGGACGCCCGGCTGTCCTCGCGCACGAAGGCGGCCATGACGTAGAGCGCCAGGCTTTGCATTTCCAGCCCGACGTAAAGCGCGATCAGGTCGTTGGCGGACAGCATCATCATCATGCCGACGACCGAGAAGACGACCAGGACGGCGTATTCGAAGCGGCCCGCGCCGTGGCGGAGCAGGAAATCTCCGGACATCGCCAGCGCCGCCGCCGCGCCCGTCAGCACCATCACCTTGGTGAAACGGGTGAAGGAGTCGACCACGAACATTCCGCCAAACGTCATGGCCCGGCCCTTGCCGAGAGCGAGGACCGCGATCAAGGCGATCGCCAGCAGGATGATCGCCGCCCACGCCGCGCGGTGAACTACGCGGGCGTCGGGGCCGTGTTGAAAGACTCCGAACATCAGCAGGGCCAGTCCGCCGAGGGCCAGCAGGATTTCCGGCAACGCCGGGAGCAGATTGGGAAGCGCGGCGGGGGGCATTCCTAGGATCCCTTCTCGTTCGGCGCGGTCGGCTCCGGCGCCGGCGGCGAAGCCGGCGCCGGAGTCGCGGGCGCGGGTTCGGCGGCGATGGGAATGGGGGGAACCGCGGCCGTCGCGCGGGCGGCGTCCATGTGGCGCACCAGGCTGGCGGACGAGGCGTGCATCATTTTCAAGAACGGCGCCGGATAGATGCCCATCCAGAAGACGAGGACGATCAAGGGCGCGAACACCGCGATCTCGCGCGGGCTGAGATCGCGGAGACGCAGAAGCCCATCCTTGGTCAGTTTGCCGAAGATCACCCGGCGATAGAGATAAAGCATGTAGACCGCGCCGAGGATCACGCCGGTCGCGGCCCGCGCCGCCCCCCCGGCCTCCGCCTGCAACACGCCGGCCAGGCCCAGGAATTAGCCGACGCACCCGCGGGTGCCGGCGGCTTTTACGCGAAGTGCGCTTTCCGCGAAGTTGGGCGCGTCGTCTACCGCGGCACGCCGCTGGTCTACTTCGAACAGCTCCTCTAGCCTGGACTTTTCACCGGGTTCCGTCACGAGGGGCCGCAGATG
>CAYIQU010000073.1:0-6856 GCA_964365645.1 uncultured Hyphomicrobiales bacterium
ACGGCACCGCCGTGTTCGCCTCCTGGGGCCTGCCGCTGGTGCCCGGCTACGACCAGGCGACGGTGCGCGTGACCCCCGACGGCGGGCTGGAAGTGCGCGTCGGCGTTCACTCCCACGGCCAGGGCATGGAAACGACGCTGGCCCAGGTCGCCAACGAGGTTCTCGGCGTGGACATCGCCCGCATCCGCGTCGTCCTCGGCGACACCGGCCAGACCCCCTATTCGACCGGCACCTACGCCTCGCGCAGCATCGTCATGGCCGGCGGCGCCATTTCGACCGCCTGCAAGGAGCTGATCCCGCGCTTCCTGCGCATCGGCGCGCATTTGATGCAATGCGCCGAAAGCACCGTGCGCTTCGAGGACGGCCGCGTCGTCGGGCCGCGGAACGCCGTCACCTTGGCCGATATCGCGGCCGCCTGGTACAAGCGGCCCGAACGGCTGCCGCCCGACGTGAACACGGGCGGGCTGGAAATCACCGCCGGCTACAAGCCCAAGGTCGATACCGGCGCCTTCAGCTACGCCACCCACGCCGCCGCCGTCGCGGTCGACACGGAAACCGGCCAGGTCGAGATTCTCGATTACATCATCGTCGAGGACTGCGGCACCATCGTGAACCCGATGGTGGTGGACGGACAGACCGTCGGCGGCGCGGCCCAGGGTATCGGCACCGCGTTTTACGAGGAAAGCCCATACGACGCCAACGGCCAACCGCTGGCCTCGACCTTTCTCGACTACATCGTGCCCGGCGCGACCGAAGTGCCGGACATCGCCATCGTCCACATGCAGACGCCGTCGCCCTACACCGAATTCGGCATCAAGGGCATGGGCGAAGGCGGCGCCATCGGTCCGCCCGCCGCCCTGTTCAACGCCGTCAACGATGCGCTGAAGGACTTGGGGGTCGAGGTGCGGGAAACGCCGCTCACCCCGCGCCGCCTGCTCGCCGCGCTCGCCGCGGCCAGAACGGCGAAGGGAGGCGACCGATGAAGGCCGCCCGCTTCGAGTACCGCCCCGCCGCGTCGGTCGAGGACGCCGCCGCCCTGCTCGCCGGAACCGCCGACGCCAAGGTATTGGCCGGCGGACAATCGCTGGGGCCGATGCTGAACTTGAGGCTGGCCCGGCCCGCGTTGCTGGTCGACGTCACCCGGATCGCGGCGCTGAAACGCATCGCCGAGGAAGGGTCGCATCTCGTCCTCGGCGCCGGCGTGACCCATGCCATGATCGAGGACGGCGCGATCCCCGCCGCCGTCGGCCCCGCCGCGGCGATGCTGCAATCGGTCGCGGGCGGGATCGCCTATCGCGCGGTGCGCACGCGCGGAACCATCGGCGGCAGTCTGGCGCACGCCGACCCCGCCGCCGACTGGATGACCGCGCTCATGGCTCTCGAGGCCGAGCTTCTTCTGCGCGGGCCGAAGAAATCCCGCGTCGTTGCGCTGGCCGAATTCATGCTGGGCGCCTTCACCACCGTTCTGGAGGCCGACGAGATCATCGAGTCCGTCCGAGTCCCGAAACTCTCCGCCGACGCGCGCTGGGGCTACTACAAGGTTTGGCGCAAGACCGGCGAGTTCGCCCACGCCTTGGCCGCCGTCGTCGTCGACCCGACACGCCGCTCCGCGCGCGTCGTCATGGGCGCCACCGACGGCGCGCCGATCGTGCTGGACGGCGAAGCCGCGCGCCTCGATCCCGCCGGCGCGGTCGCCGCCGCCGCGCCCGGTTTCGACGATTACGCGATCCAGGTTCACGCCGCCGCCGTGCGCCGGGCCATCGCGCGGGTGTATCCGTCATGACCCGGGTCGCCTTCACCTTGAACGGCCGGGCCGTCGCGGCGGACGTCGAGCCGCGCACGCATCTGGCCGATTTCATCCGCGAGCAGCTTCGGTTCACCGGCACGCATCTCGCCTGCGAACAAGGCGCCTGCGGCGCCTGCACCGTGGAAATCGACGGCCAGATCGCCCGATCCTGCACCACTTTCGCCGTTGCCTGCGAGGGCGCGGACGTACGCACCATCGAGGGGTTCGAGAACGATCCCCTGATGGCCGCCTTGCGCGCCGCGTTTACCGCCGAACACGGCCTGCAATGCGGGTTCTGCACACCCGGAATGATCATCACCGCGCGCGACATGATCCGGCGTCTCGGCTCCGTGGACAATGCGCGCATCCGGGTGGAGCTCAGCGGCAACCTGTGCCGGTGCACCGGCTACGCCGGCATCGTGCGCGCCATTCGCCGGGTCATGGACGAATTGCCCACCGATGTCCGGGCGCCCGCCGGCCCCATGCCGGCGCCGAGGCCGGTCCTTCCTCCCGCGCCGCCTTTGAGGCCCGCGACAGCGGCACCCGCGCCGACGACGGCCGCGAAAGCGGGCGGCGGCGCGCGCATCGAGCAAAGCTTCACGTTGCCGCAGGCGCCGGACGCCGTGTGGGCGTTCTTCGCCGAGTTGCCCCGGGTCGCCGCCTGCCTGCCCGGCGCCGAGTTGGTGGACTACACCGGCGGCGACAAGGTCAAGGGACGGGTGACGGCCAAGATCGGCCCCATTTCGGCGGCCTTCGAGGGCGACGCCGATGTCGCCCACGACGACGCGCGGCGTTCGGGAACGATCCAGGGCAAGGGCCGCGACCGCAAGAGCGGCTCGGGCGCCACCGGCGAGGTCGAATACACCGTGCGGGCCGAGGGCGCCGGCGCGCGCGTCGACGTGGCGATTTCCTTCGCGCTCTCCGGCCCGCTGGCCCAATTCGGACGCTCAGGACTGGTGCGCGATTTCGTCGCGCGCATGATCGCCGTATTCGCCGCCAACGTCCAGGCGGCCCTGTCGGGGGCCGCGCCGGAAGCCGGGCAACGCGAGTTCCACGCCGTTTCCTTCGCCTTCGCCGTCCTATGGAACCGGATCAAAGGAATGCTCACCCGCCTCTTCGGCGGCGCCTGACCCGCCACGAGAGAATCCGTTTTAAGACTGTCGCCCTCCGCGCCTTTATCCCCTTGCCGGAATCGGGATAGGATCGAGGCATGGCATCGCCCCGCAAGAAGCGCTCCCAGCCGCCGACCTTTAAATACCCCCACGGCTTTGTTTGGGGCGCATCCACGTCGAGCTTCCAGATCGAGGGGGCGACGAAGGAGGACGGTCGCGGGGACAGCATCTGGGACGTGCGTTGCCGCGCGCCCGGCAAGATCGCCAACGGCGATACCGGCGATGTCGCGTGCGATCACTACCACCGCTACCCCGAAGACATCGCCCTGATGAAAAGGTTGGGCGTCGATGCCTATCGCTTTTCCATCGCCTGGCCGCGAGTTCTGCCCCAGGGCCGAGGAGCGCCCAATGAAAAGGGGCTCGATTTCTACGACCGGCTCATCGACGCCACCCTCAAGGCCGGAATCGAGCCTTGGCTCTGCCTTTATCATTGGGATTTGCCGCAGGCGCTTCAGGACATGGGCGGCTGGGCCAATCGGGACAGTGTCGGCTGGTTCGCCGACTACGCCGCGCTTGCCGCCCGGCGCTACGGCGACCGAGTCAAGCGCTGGGCCACCTTCAACGAATTTTCGGTCTTCACCCTGTTCGGCTACGCCATCGACTGGGGCGCGCCGGGCATTACCGACAAGGCCCTGCACCTGCGAGCGATCCATCACGTCAACATGGCCCACGGCGCGGGCGTCGATAGGGTCCGCGCGCTGGTTCCAGGGGCCTCGATCGGCGCGATCCACAACGTCCAGCCCATCGTTCCGGAAAAGGATACGCCCGCCGACCGCGCCGCCGCCGCGGCGCTGCATGAACACTGGAACCTGGCTTTCCCCGACCCGCAAATTCTCGCCTGTTACCCGCCGATGATTGCCCAAGCGATCGAACAATACGTCAAGCCCGGCGACATGGCCCGCATCCGCCGGCCGATGGATTGGTTCGGCCTCAATCACTACGGCCCGATCTTCGCCAAAGCCGACCCAAGTGCCGTCCACGGTTTCGGATGGGGCTCGGCGCCCGCCGATGCGCCCAAATCCGACATCGGCTGGCCGGTATTTCCCGAAATGTTCACCGACACGCTGGTCACGGTCGCCACCCGCTACAACTTGCCGATCTACGTCACCGAGAACGGTTGCGGCGGCAATGACGGCAGCCCCGGCGAAATGCCCGACACCCGAGGGCGCATCGAGGATAAGCACCGGATCGGCTATCTGCGACAACACATCGCGGCCATGGAAGCCGCCATGACCAAGGGCGCCGACGTGCGCGGCTACTTCGTCTGGTCGCTGCTCGATAATTTCGAGTGGGGATCGGGCTACGGCCAGCGGTTCGGGATCGTTCGCGTCGATTACGCGACCCAGAAGCGAACCCCCAAGGCGTCCTTCCGTTGGTACGGCGATTTTATCCGCGCGGCGCGGCAATCCACGGGCAAACGGCGACGCTGATCTTGGCGCATTCTCTTACGTCGCCTGTCCATGACGAAGGCCGCGCGATTCGACGGCTCCCCCTTCCGCGAACTCGATGCCGGCTGTCGCGAAAGATGTCGCTTCGGGTTCCCGGCCGACGATGATGAACGTCGCGCCGGAAAGTTCCTCGCCGAGAAGACGGAGCATGGATTCCCGCGTCTCCGGCGCCAACGTATCCAGGGTTTCCTGCATGAAAACCCAGCCGGGATTGAATAAAAGCAGCCGAGCGAAGCCCAGCCGCTGCTGCTCGTCCTCGGAAAGCGTTTCACCCCAGCGACCACTTTTCTCCAACTCGGGAATCAGATGTTCGAGGCCAACCCTCGTCAGCGCGACGGCGACGGCGTTCTCGCCGAACTCCTGCGGCGCGGCGGGATAGGTTACCGCCGCGCACAAGGTGCGCAACGGCAGGTAAGGACGGCGCGGCATGAAGAACAACGGCCCGGAAGCGGGCAAGATCAGGCGGCCGCTGCCCCACGGCCAAAGGCCGGCGACAACCTTCAGGAATTTGAACGCTGTATCCGGGTCGCCGGAAATCGCTACTTTCTCCCCCGGGCCGATTTCCGCCGAGAACGGCTTGGTGATCGTGGCGCCGTCCGGGCTGGCGATGGAAAGGCCTTCGAAGGCCAGCGCCGGTCGGGTTCCCCGCTCGATCTGGATGATCCGGCCGGAGCCCGCCGCGCGTTTCTCATTGAGACGCCCAAGCGCGTCATGAAGCCCCAGAACCCTCTCGACCGAGGCCCGCCATCCGGCGACGTTGTTCACATTGTCGATGGGCCACGAGAGCGCGCCGACCATTTGTTGGAACGCTTGCGCGGTTTGCATCAAGACGCCCAAGGTAATCGCCCCGGCCATGTACCGGGGCGCCGCGACCATGATCGGAAACACCTGGGACAGAACCCACCAGGCGGATGTGAAGTAAAACAGATTAGCCAACGCCCTCGTCTGACGATTCCAAGTCTTGGCCACCCCGCGGAACAGGCCGCGCAAGTTCCGGCCCTCGTTGCCGTCGCCGCGCAAGAGCGCGATCTGCACGCTGTGCTCGCGCGCGTGGGCCAGGCCGAAACGGAAATTGGCCTCGAACATTTGTCGGCGATTCTGCGCCGCAACCAACGGGTATCCAAGCAGCCAAGCGACCAACGTACCGATCGCCGAATAAAGAACGGCGATCCAGACCAGGTGGCCGGGGATGACCAGATCAACACCGGCGACGCTTAATTCAGGCGGGCCCGACAAAGTCCAGAGAACCGTCGCAAACCCCGCCAGCAACAAAACGGCATGGAACAAGGAATGAGCAAGATCCATCGCCGCCTCGGTCGCGATGCGGATATCTTCCGCGATGCGGCCGTCCGGATTGTCGTGCTCGCCCGGAAAGAGGGTAACCCGGTAATGGTTCCCGCGCGACATCCACTCGCCCAATAGCCGGTGCGTCAACCACCGTCGCCAGCCGACTTGGAGCCGTCGCTTGACCGCAAGATGAACGACCGTCACGGCGATGTTGGCGGCGATAATGACGATAACCACGCCGACCAGGACAACGAACGTGTTCAGGGCCCGGCTTTCCAGGGCATCGAAAAAGTTCTGAATCCACAGGTTGATCGATATCGCAATGACGATCTGCCCGATGGTCAGGGCAAGCAACGCCGCCGTCAGCCCGCGAACCCGCCATCGGTCCTCGGAATTCCAATAGGGTCCCGCAACCGGGATAACCCTTCGGAAAAAGGCCAGCCATCGCCCGATAAGACTGATGGGATGGAGAAGAAAAGGTCGAAAAGGCATAAATTTCCCCGCGTGGCGCACCGCCGGAAAGAATATCCGTTTTTAGGGGAAAACACCCCCTCCGAAACCGCCTCGTTGGAGTAAGCTTTTCCAGGCCCGAGAGCCCGGACCAAGCACGCGGGAAACGCCGATGGGTAAAACGAGCGCGATTCGCTCCAGACGTTCCGCCGCTCGGTTGATTCTCGCCGGCGACGTCGGCGGGACCAAGACCCTTGTCGGCCTTTTCCGTGTTTCGGCACGGGGCTTAAAGCCGTGGCGATGGGCGACATACGCCAGCGGAGCCCACAAATCGCTCGAGGACATCGCGGGCCGGTTTCTTGCCGCGAACGGCAGCCCCCGGATCGCCGCGGCCTGCTTCGGCGTTGCCGGACCGGTCATCGACGGCGCGGCCCGCCTGACCAACCTGCCGTGGACGCCTTCCGAACGCGGCCTTGCCGCATCGCTTGGACTGGCCAACATCCGTCTTCTCAATGACGTTCAGGCCGCCGCGTTCGGCATGCTGCATCTGAAAAAGCCGGCCTTTGCCGTCATCAAGCGTGGGCGGGCGGCGGCGTTCGGGGCCGGCCATTGGCCGGCCGCCAATCTCGCCGTCATCTCCCCAGGCACAGGCTTGGGCGAGGCGCTGCTGTATTGGGATGGAACTCGACACCATCCGATCGCCTCGGAAGGCG
>CAYIQU010000074.1:0-6813 GCA_964365645.1 uncultured Hyphomicrobiales bacterium
CGCGGAAACTGGTCCAGTTGGGCGGCCCCTCGACCACCAGGCGGTAGCGTTCGGCCTTCATGTCGCCTTCGGGCGTGGTCGGCCCCTGTTTCAGCGCGATGCGCTCGGCGATTTCGGCGCGCAGCAGGCGGTAGTATTCGGTCGCTTCCGGGGTGCCCCGGAACGCCGTGAAAATGGGGCCGATGTAGTAGACTCCGCCGAAGTAGGCGTCGATGGGCGACGGCCGGTGCTTGGCGCTTTCCAAAACCCAGACCAGATCGTCCTCGGCCTTGGCCGATTCGCGCAGGTATTGGCGCAAGCGGTCGATGTCGAACTTGACGCCGCTGATCCGTTCCAGCGTCGGGATCACCTCGTTCTTGAGCTGCGCGACGACGTAATCGCGCATGTTGGCGGTGATTTTCCCCTCGCCCTCGTAGGGAACGTGCAGCATGACGGTTTCGCACTTGTAGCGCTCGCGCAACAGCTCGAACCACTTCATGAACGTGAAGCAGCCGGTATAGGACAGCAGCAGCACGTCGGGGTCGGGCAGCGGGCGCCCGTCCGGCCCCAGGTTTCCCTTCATCGCCATGCCGAGGTCGGCCTTGACGTAGGTGCAGACGTCCTCGGAATGGCCGTGCTTTTCCGCCTCGACGATGAATTGACCGCTTTTCTTGCGCATCCCGTTCTGGATGGCGTTGATCTCGGGCAGGTTGTTGACCAGATCGAAGCACATCAGCAACTCATTGAGGTTGCCCGGCACGAAGGTCGAGGCGACCTTGCGCCCGACCGCCCGCGCGGTCGCGAGTTTCTCGTAGTTGCCCGCGATCATGTCCTTCTGCTTGAGCATGGACGCTTCCTTGATGATCGCGGCGGGCGCGGCGGTCTTGACGGCGGCGGCGGCGGTCGCGGGGGCGGTTGTCATGCGTCGCTCCATAACTTGATCGAGTCGGCGAAGGTGCCGGCCTGTTCGCGAATCGGCGTCATTTGCCCCGAGTTCTCGGCGTACTTGAAGGCGATGTAGGGAACATTGTGCTCGGCCAAAACGCGCTGGAGCATCGGCCGCTCCAGAAGGGCCGGATCGCAGAAGCTGGGCGCCATGAAGATCACGCCTTCGGCACGGTTGCGGCGGACCGCCTCGACCAGATAAAGGCCCTTCGTCTTCAGGCTCGGTTCGTACTTGGCCGCCGTGCTTTGCGAATCGTGCAGATAGGCGCGGGCCAGGTTCCCGACCGGGTCGCCGTCGAGGGGAATGTCCGATTTTTCCCAGCGGTTGACGAGCATGAAGTCGTCGTCAACGATGTAGCACCCCGCCAATTCGATGGACTTCAGCAGGTTCAGCGGCGGTTGCTCGCAAAACGCGCCGGTGACCACGACCCGGGTGTTGTCGCGGCGCGGGCGGTTTTCCTTGCGCGCCGCGTCCATGTAATCGACCAGCAGGCGCGAGTGCTCCTCGACCGCGACGACCAAGCCCGCCCGCATCAGCATGTAGACCTCGGGCGAGGGCGCCTTCCACGGCTCGGCCGCCCGGAAGGCGTAAACCTCGCGCACCAGCCGCCGGTTTTCGTTGTAGGAGGCGATCGAACGGCGCAGCGCGTCGTCGTCGATGGGCCGTCCGCACAACACGCCCAAATCATGGCGCAACTCGTTCAGTTCGGCGGCGTAGAACGCGCCGCCGATGTCGTCGCGGAAATTCTGGGGCACATCGACGTAGCGGGCCATCACCGTCGGGAACATGATCTTCCACATGCCCGACAAGTTGCGGATCACGTCGCAGATGCTGGGGAACAGCATCCCATCGACGAAATCCAGGCGCTTGGTCACGCCGAGTTCGATGGTCGAGCGCGGAATGCGGCAGATGTAGCTCTGGTAGTAGGCGTCGCCGTGAATGACCTCGAGCTGGTCGCCGCCGCCGAGAATGCCGAGCGGCAGCGCGCCCGCGGCATGGATCAGTTCGCGCGGAACGTAGAAGGGCATGTAGCCGACCACCTTGCGCCCCGGCTTGGCCGCCTTCCATTCGCGGGCATAGCCGAAGTTCAGGTCCTCGGCCGCCCGGGTGCAGTAGTCGATGATTTGGGAAACGGTCGACATCTCAGCGGTTCTCCCAGCGGGCCGGACGCTTGGCGATAAAAGCCTCGAGCCCTTCCACCGCGTCGCGGGTCGCCATCAACTTGGATAAATAAAGTTCTTCCAATTCCCCCAGCCGCGCCGCCAGGTCCCGCGCGAACGCCGATCGCGCCGCCACGACGGCATGGCGCACCGTGCTGGCGCTTTTCGGCGCCAGGTGCCGGTCGAACCAGGCCAGCGCCGCCGCCTCGGGATCGTCGGCCACCGCGTCGACCAGGCCGATGGCGCGGGCCTCGTCGGCGTTCACGGTCCGGCCGGAGAACAGGAGATCCTCGGCGCGCGCCTGCCCCACGCGTTTGGGCAGCAGGACCGACGCCGCCGGCGCGAACACGCCCAGCACGATTTCGGGCTGGCCGAGCCCTGCGTCGGGCGCGGCGAAGATGAAATGGCCCGCCAGCGCGACTTCCAGCCCGCCGCCCAGGCATTGCCCGCGCACCGCGGTCAAAACCGGCACCGGCGCGGCCGCCAGACGCAGGATCAGGGCGTGAAACCCCTTCAGCATCGCCGCGCATCGGCCGGGCAGATGCTCCTCGACGCTGGCGCCGAAACTGAAATGCGGTCCTTCGTGGTCGACCAGGATGCCGGCCAGCGCCGGCCCGGCCGCCATGCGTTGCAGGGCCTCGTCGAGGGCGCCGACCATGGCGGCATCCAGCACGTTGGCCTTGGGTCGCGCCAGCCGCAGGCGCAAAAGCCGCCCGTCGCGATCCAGCCACGATTTGACCGGCGCGGTCATTCGCCGCCCGCCTTCGGCCGGGGCATGATCTTGGCCATCAGTTCAGGGCCCCAGGCCTCGTCGCGGGCCAAGGCCTGGCGCAGCGCGACGAAGTCGACTTCGCGGTTGTCCTTGGGACCTTCGTTGAAGGCGCGGAAACCCGCCTGTCCTTCGGTCATCATGTTCAACGCCAGCCAGGCCCGCGAATCTTCCTTGTTGCGGTTCCAGGTCTCGATCTTGGGCTTGCGCAGTTCCTCGAAGCTCTTGGTCAGGCAGTCGGGGAACGTGAGCAGCAGCTTGCCGCACAGGGCCTCGACCCGCTCGTCGAGCAGCGACAAATCGACCGCTCCACCCGCGAGAAGCGCCTTGCCCTCGGCCAGCGCCGCGCCGGTCTTGGGCTCGCCGAAGATGATCCGCCCGTAGCCGTCGAGCCAGCGTTGCGTTTCGACCAGCGGATTGGCGACGAAGCGCCCGTCCACCTTCAGCGCGGGAACGATGTCCATGATCAGGTTCATGCGGTAGGCCTTGTGCGCCGACCATGGCTCGCACAGCGTCCCCGATTCGATCGCCCGTTCGACGCCGATCATCAGCGGCAGGAAATCCGTGGCCCCGCCGATGGGGGCCGAGCCGTGCTTGGGACCCGCCTGGCCGAAGCGGGCCATGTCTTGGGCGACCGAGAAATCGCAGGCCATGCCGATTTCCTGGCCACCGCCGATGCGCATACCGTTGACGCGGCAGATCACCGGCTTGTCGCAAGCGAGGATCGCGCTGACCATGTCGTTGAACAGGCGCATGTACTGCCGGTATTCTTGCGGATGGCCGGCGTAGTATTCGGCGTATTCCTTGGTGTTGCCGCCGGTGCAGAACGCCTTGTCGCCCGCCCCGGTGAATACGACCGCGACCGCGTCGCGGGCGTTGCTGGCGGCGCGGAAGGCGAGAATCACGCCCTTGACCATGTCCGTCGTGTAGGAATTGAACTGGCCGGGGTTGTCGAGCCAGATCCAGATGTTGAACAGGCCGGGAACCGGCTTGCCGTCGGGCGTGCGCGCCGGGCGCTTTTCGATGCGCAGTCCCTTGACGGCGATGTCGGCGAGAGTGTGGTCGATCGGAACGCGCGGCGCGGCGGAAACCATCGGATTCCCCTTTCAAGCCTTGCCGGGGACAAGCACCACCCGGCGCTTGATGCGGCGGTCATGCACATCGGCGAATACGCTGTTGATCGTCTCGAGCGGACGGCGCTCGACGAACGGCGCCAATCGGACGCGGCCGTCGAGCACGAGCGCCAGCGCCTCGGGATAAAGCTCCGGCGGGCATCCCCAATTGCCGAGACAGCGCGCGTCGTAGGCCATCAAGTTGGACAGCCGGACTTCGACCTTGTCGCGGGTGAAGCCGACGACCGACAGAGTCGCGCCGTGGTTGATCAGCCCATACGCGGTCAGTTGCCCGGCGGCGGTGCCGGAACATTCGAAAATGAACCAGCCCATGGACGGCAGCCCGCGCTGACGAGCGAATTCCTGCAACGCCTTCTTCAGCGCCCGCTCATCCATGTCGCGGGCGTTCAACGTCAGGGACGCGCCGGCCTCGGCGATCTGCTCGAGCTTGGCCGAATCGACGTCGATGGCCGCGACCGTGGCGCCGAAGGCCGCGGCGATCTGGACCGCGTAGCCGCCCACGCCGCCGACGCCGACCACCACCGCCAGACTGCCGGGCCCAAGCCCCGAACGCTTAACCGCCTGATAGGGGGTCGTGACCGCGTCGGCGACGACGGAGACGTCGGGCAGGCCGAGGCCGGCACCCGCGAGTTTTATTTCATCCACCGGACACAAGCCGATGGCGGGCACGCGGATGTGGCTGGCGAAGCCGCCCTCGATGTCGTTGCCCGGCATTTTCTGGTCGCGGCAGATGGTGCCTTTGCCCGCCTTGCACAGCGCGCAGGTCCCGCACGGGATCACCGCCGGAACGATGACCGCCCGGCCCTGCCAGGACTCGGCGCCCGCCCCGCACGCGACCACCCGGCCGCTGATTTCGTGGCCGAGCGTCAAGGGCAACGGGCGGTTGGTCCGCACCCCGTCGTAGTAGTAGCCGAGATCGGTGTGACAAACGCCGCAGCCCGCGATTTCGACCACCACCTCGCCCGCGCCCGCCGGGAACGGATCGAAGTCCGCGCGCTCGAGCGGCGCCTGGGGCGCCGTCATCATCCAGCGGTGGGCGGTCATCGGCATGAAACGACCCCGGATTGTCGCGTCCCGATTGACATTCGGGCGTCTTGGCGGTACTAATTATGCAAACAAGTACCACAATACCTATTTAGGGTCAAGACGGGGGCGACGCCCTTTATATTCTCCCGCCTTGCCCGACCCGCCCGCCGCCCCGCACGAGGCCACGCCATGTCCCCCGACCCCGCCCCGGCGCCTTCGTCCCTGTCGCTGGCCCTTGTCGGCAGCGGCGGCGCGGGCGTCATCACCACCGGCGGGTTGCTGTTGGATGCCGCCGCGCAGGCGGGCGGGTACGGCTTGCTGACCCGCTCGGTCGGGCCGCAAATCCGCGGCGGCGAGGCGGCCGCCCTGATCCGCCTGTCGCCGCGCCCGGTCGATTGCCACGGAGATTTCTTCGATCTCGTCATCGCGCTGGATTGGCAGAACGTCCAGCGCTTCGCCGCCGAACTGCCCCTGCGCCCCGACAGCCTGATTCTCGCCGAGGAAACCGCGGGCGACGTGCCGGCCCCGCTGTCGGCGGCCGGATCGCGCGCGATCAAAATTCCGATGCAGAAACTGGCCAAGGCCATTCCGGGCGGACGGGCGAACATGGTCGCGCTCGGGCTGGCCGCCGGGCTGGTCGGCCTGCCCGAGGACGCGCTGGCCGCCATCGTCGAGCGAACCTTCGCCCGCAAGGGCGCCGACGCAGTCGAGGCCAGCCTCAAGGCGATCGGCGCCGGCCGCGCCGAGGCATCCCGTCTCGATCGCGACCCGCGCGCCTTCGCGCCGGCGGCCAAGCCCGCGAAGGACGCGAAGTGGATTTTGACGGGCAACGAGGCGACCGGCTTGGGCGCCCTGCACGGCGGCATCCGTTTCGTCGCCGCCTATCCGATCACGCCCGCGACCGAGATTCTGGAATGGATGGCGCCGGCCCTGCCCAAGGTCGGCGGCATGTTGGTCCAGGCCGAGGATGAACTGGCGTCCATCAACATGACGATCGGCGCGGCGTTCGGCGGCACGCCTTCCATGACCGCGACGTCCGGGCCCGGCCTGGCGCTGATGATCGAATCCCTGGGCCTCGCCGTCGCTTCGGAAACACCCTTGCTGGTCGTGGACGTCATGCGCAACGGTCCCTCTACCGGGATTCCGACGAAATCGGAGCAGAGCGATCTCAATATCGCCGTGCATGGGCTGCACGGCGACGCGCCGCATCTGGTGCTGGCGCCGCTATCCGTCGTCGATTGCCTGTTCACGACGCAATGGGCGGCGCATCTTTCCGAAACGCTCCAAGTCCCGACCATCGTGCTGTCGGATCAGTTCCTGGGACAGACGCGCGCGGTCGTCGATCGCCCTCCGGTCAAGGCCCTGGTCGGGAAGCGCGTGACGGCGACGGCCCCGGCCGAGACGGGCTACCGGCGCTACGCCCTGACGGCCACGGGCGTGTCGCCCATGGCCGCGCCCGGAACCCCCGGATGCCAATACACCGCCGACGGCCTCGAACATAACGAACGGGGAACGCCGTCGAGCGAGGCCGAGAACCATCTCGCCCAACTCGACAAGCGCCTGCATAAGCTCACCGACTACGATTACGGCGCGGCGTGGGCCGACGTCGACGGCGACGGCGACACGGCCGTCGTCACCTGGGGCTCGTCCGCCGGCCCGGCGCGCGAGGCCGTCGCCCGCGCCCGCGCCCAGGGCCATGCCGTGCGCCTGATCGCCGTCCGCCTGTTGTCCCCGGCGCAGCCGGCGCGGCTGGCCGAAGCCCTGGCCGGCGCGCGCCGCGTGCTGGTCGTCGAGCAGAAC
>CAYIQU010000075.1:0-4537 GCA_964365645.1 uncultured Hyphomicrobiales bacterium
CCAGTTCCACTACCCGTATTTGCCCGCTTACTGGCTGGTGAAGGACCGTTACGAGTCGGACAAAAAGATCGCCGACATCGCGGCCCCGCTTTTCCTGTTTCACGGCGCGCGGGACCAGGTGGTGCCCGACACCCTGGGACGCGCCCTGTTCGCGGTCGCCCGCGAGCCCAAGGAATCCCTGTGGCTGCCCGAAGGCGACCATAACGACCTTTTCAGCCATGGGGCCGGCGACAAGGTTGTTTCTTTTATCAGAAACAAGCTAGCGCGTTGATTCAGCGATATAATTATATTTCAGAGGGAGGCGACGTGGTTAACGCGTCGTTGACTCAACCGGTATTATGTTGATATTTATGTAATATTCTAATTATCGGGTTCCTGATCCAGAACGGAAAATGGTTCCCGGTCTCTAGTCGTTCACGCGCGTCCCGACGCAGAACTTTTGTCGGAACGCGACGCGTGGGGAATTGGGATCGGTCGAGATCATGGCCCAGGTCGCCGTCACCGGAGCTCCCGCACCGAGCGCGCCGCAACGCGTCACGTCGGCGGGTACGGTCGTGGCGACGGATTCGTTCCAGAACGTTCAGGCGACGACCGGGAGCACGGAAATCTCCCTCGGCAACGCCGAATTTTCCTACGACCAGCCCCAACGCGAATACAAATTCGCCTTCGAAAATAAAAACAACCAGGAACGCGCGACCCAGCATCGCTGGTCGCTGGTCAGAACGCCGACCGAAACGTTCGCCCGCATTCTGGAATCCTTTGTTTCCGGCCTGGACGGGCCGGGTTCGGGGAACGGGGCGAGCCAGACCTTCTACGGCAGTCTGGCGCGGGCCATCAGCATCTACGAAACCAACGCCAAGGTCATCCATGGCGATTTGGCGGTCGTCGGCGGCACGATCTCCATTCGGCTCTGATCGCGCAACGAGCGTCGATCGACCCGCCCCATCCGGGGATATTTACCGGTTCATTCCGTTTTCTTCTGTGACGAGCGTCACAGGCCGGCCGGCCCTGTTGGGGTACTTTGTCCCAAGAGGCACCGATGATTGCACCGAACGCTTTATCCACCGCCGTGTCCGGTCTCAGGGCGCAATCGGCTCGCGCCTACGAGATCGCGAACAATATCGCCAATGTCCGCACGCCCGGGTTCCGGTCGTCCGACGTGCGCACGGTTTCGCTCGAGGCGGGCGGGAAGGGGGCCGGCGTTTCCCCGAAGCGGGTGGCCGGCGGCAAGGCCGGGGACGGCGGCGAGGTGGACCTCGCCCGCCAGATCACGAACCTGATCGAAACCGAAATCGCCTACAAGGCCAACGCCAAGACCTTGCAGGCGGCGAGCGACATCCTCGGCCGCATCGTCAATACGACGGCCTGAACGGCGCGCTCAGGCGCCATGTTTCTATCCGCGTCCAGGGCCGGAAGATCGCGCCACCGCGATCACCTTGCTTTCATTGAGATCGCCCAACCCCCGGGCGACGAGCGTGCGATAGGCTTGTCGCGCCGCTTCGCCGAAGGCCGCGTCGATGGCGAGCTTCTCCACCAGCCGCATGGCGTATTCCACGTCTTTCAGGCGCAAGCGGCCGGCGAACACGATGTCGCGGTCATGGGCGTTTTCGGCGATGCGTCGGGCGGTGCGGACGACTTGCGGGCTGGCGGCCTGTCCCTTGGCGATGGTTGCGGCGACGAGATTGAGATCGAGACCGGCTTTCTCGGCGATGGCCATCCCCTCGGCCGCCGCCGCGATTTGCACGCCCCCCATGAGATTGATCATGAGCTTATAGGCGTTGCCGGCGCCGACCGCGCCGAAATGAACGATTTCGGCGCAGAGCGGCTGGAGCAGCGGCCGGACTCCGGCCAGATCGGCCGTATCGGCGCCGACGAAAAGGGTCAACGTTCCCGCCGCGGCCACATCGGGCAAGCCGGTGACGGGACAGTCGATGTAACGCAGGCCCTTGGCCGCCGCCGCCGCCGCGAGTTCGAGGACCCAATCGTGCGAGAGGGTCGAACACTCGATCGCATAGGCGCCGGGGCGAACGTTTCCCGCCAGCGCGCCGGCCTCGCCGAACCATGATGCGCGCGAAGCCTCGTCGTCGCTGACCATGGAGAAAACGGCTTCCGCGCCTTCGGCGGCGTCCCGGGGGCTTGCCGCCACCCGTGCGCCGTGGGCGACGAGCGATTCGGCCTTGGATCGCGTGCGATTGTAGACGGCGACGTCATGGCCGGCGGCGAGAAGCCGCGACGCCATGCCGACTCCCATGTTGCCAAGTCCGAGAAAGGCGATTTTCGTCATGTTAAGCCGCTCCGGCGGACCGATTGGCGACTAGTCTTCCGTTTTTACATGAAAATCAATACCGTTGATCGCGGCGGAGAATGTTTTTCTAAGAAATCCCGATTTATGTTATGAAAAGGCAAGATCCACTTTCCCCGGTTTAACCGATGCCGGCCGACGTCAATTCAGCCTTCGATATCGCGTTCTGGTACCTGGACATGGCCGAACGCTCGTTCGAGCACATGCAGCCGCAAAAGCTGCAACGGCTCCTGTTTTTGTCTCAAGCCTATTACGCGGTCGCTTTCGAAGGCCGCAAACTGATGCCGGCGGTGTTCGTCGCCGACGAAATCGGCCCGATCGAGCCGAACGTCTATGCCGCCTTGTCCCGCGGCCGGCCGAAACTGGAGACCGAGATATTCCTTTCCTACGAGATCGAAAGCTTCCTCGACGCCCTGTGGCGGCGCTTCGGCAATTATCCGCCGGACCGGTTGACCCGGATGACCAAGGAAACGATCGCTTATCGCCAGGCCTTCAAGAAAGGCCGGCGGGCCGAAATCACGATCGAGGCGATGCGGCTTTCCTTCGCCCGCGGCAACGAGGCGCCGGCGTTGGACCAGATCGTGAAACCCAAGGTCATGCGCACCCAGTCCGGCCGTCACGTGACGGTCAAGGCCTGGAGCCCGACCGGGCACAAAAAAACCTGATGCCCTGGAACGGTTTCACCGCGTCGTTGGCGCGGGCGCTTCTCGGCTGGGCCGTCGTCGCGTGTCTCGCGGGCGCGCCGGCGGCGCGGGCCGACGACATCCGTTTCGAGCGATCCGAACTGGTCGTCGCGACGGCGAGCGCGAATCATCGCTTTCGCGTCGAATTGGCGGTCACGTCCGCGCAGCGAACCCAAGGCCTCCAGCACCGGCCTTTTCTCGCCGAGAACGCCGGAATGCTGTTCGTCTTCGATGAGCCCGGCCCGGTCGGCATGTGGATGCTGAACACGCTGATCCCGCTGGACATGATTTTCATCGCCGCCGACGGACGGATCGTGACTATCGCCGAGCGCACCAAGCCGAAAAGCCTCGAAACCGTCGGCTCGGCCGGCCCCGCCATCGGCGTGCTGGAGGTCCTGGGCGGCACCGCGGCCCGGCTCGGCATCCGGCCGGGGGATCGGATCGTGCATCCGTTGCTGGAGCGGGCGGGGCGGAGCCGTTAACCCTCCACCCGCCTTGCACCCCTTCGGCGATGGGCGTACCTTCCCCCGCGCGGGGAGTGGCGCAGCCTGGTAGCGCATCTGGTTTGGGACCAGAGGGTCGCTGGTTCGAATCCAGTCTCCCCGACCAGATGCAGACGAACGCGAGGACGCCGATGACAAGCGTGCGTATTTACCGCCCGTCCAAGACCGCGATGCAGTCGGGCCGCGCCCATTTGCGCCGTTGGGTTTTGGAGGTCGAGCCGGGCGCGCCCACGATCATCGACCCCCTGATGGGCTGGACCGGTTCGGTCGACACCGCCGGCCAAATCCGGCTTTCCTTCGACACCAAGGAAGACGCCGTCGCCTTCGCCGAACGCAACGGGCTCGCCTATCAGGCGATCGAGCCCAAGGAACGCACGATCCGAATCAAGAACTACGCCGACAATTTCGCGTTCAATCGCGTCAGATGACGCTGTCCTCAAGCGCCGCCGTGGGCACGACCCCGTAGCTCAGTTGGATAGAGCATCAGCCTTCTAAGCTGAGGGTCGCAGGTTCGAATCCTGCCGGGGTCGCCACTTCCGAACAAATCCGCGAACTCCGGGTTCGCCCGTCGGTCTGATGGGCGGCGGCGAAGGCCCGGACTTGGCCGGCGTCGATCATTTTGCCGGAAACCGCCCGTTCTTGGTCCTTGAGCATCGGGCCAAGGCGCTCGGGCGCAAGTAGCTTCGCGCTAGTGACATTCGCCGAATGAAATGCTACAAATAGTTGTTATTAGAGGAAGTCAGTTATGTGCGTTGCTTGAGACTTATGGAGAGCTCATGCATGACCGCCTTATTGCGCACATCCGATCAGCCCCCTTCAACGAGGCATCCGTTGCCGCTCCGTTTTGCGATTTGCGTGCTGGCCGTTTTTGTTTTCGCCGCTAGCGGCGGCCGGACGGTGGCCCAAGACAAGCCGGCGACAAGCAATGTTGAAAAGCCCCTCGACCAAATCCAGATGCACACGCATGTGGACCTGATCCTGAAAATTGCCGGCGCCTTGGCCATGGGGCGCTATGATAATGCCGCGGTCATTGCCGAAAAGCACATGGG
>CAYIQU010000075.1:4547-6813 GCA_964365645.1 uncultured Hyphomicrobiales bacterium
CCGTCGGGGGGCCCCCCGCCGACATGATGGACTCGCAGGCCATGTGGGAGAAAGGCTGGGCATTCCGGCAGGCCGCAACCCTCTTCGCCGATAAAGCTCGCGCTGTTTACAAAAGAAAGACCTCGAAAAATCAGGTCGAGATGTTCGATTCATTCGCACGCATGTTAAGCGCGTGTCAAAGTTGTCACGTATCAGAACGCGACCGCTGAGTAGCTTGCCATCGGATGTGCATATTCCAATTCGCCCGCGGCTTACGCTTCGTCATCGCTGATCTCCTCCGGCTCGCCATCTTTTCAATTCGCTCCATATGCGGATCGCCTCGCCAGGGCGCAACGCGGACGATTCCATCTGAGAACATCATGCTCTAAGCGTTCCGCGTTCGCTTGCGAGCCGGCGCCGGCGCGATCGTTTCGCTTTTTCAACCCAATCGCTTGGGATCAGGCGAGTTTCCCCTGATATTGCCCTTCGCGGTTCTCGACCCCAAATAAAGAAAGACCGAGTCCTTCGACCCGTTTCAAGCACGCCCTTCGTTGCCGACCTGCGTTACGCCGAGTTCTTCAACTCAGCCACAGGAGGCCGCAATGACCGACGTCATCTCCCGCGCTTCCATCCGCGCCAAGCGGCGCCGTTCCTTGATGAAGACGATTACCTGGCGCGCGGGCGCGACCATCGATACATTTTTGATCAGCTATTTCATCACCGGCAATTGGGTTTGGGCCGGTTCAATCGTCAGCGTCGAAATCATGACGAAAATGGCCCTCTACTATCTGCACGAACGCGTCTGGGCGCGTGTTCCGTGGGGAATAGAGGAAAGCCGGCCGGAGGCCTGAACGGCCGCGACGGAGAGGGACGTCAGCTTTTTTTGATGACTTCGGTCATGGTGACGCCGATCTTGTCCTCGACGACGACGATTTCGCCGTGGCCGACCAGGCGGTTGTTGGCGTGCAGTTCGATCGGCTCGCCAACCTTGCGGTTCAGTTCCACCACCGCGCCACGGCCGAGTTTCAGGATCTGGGCGATCGGCATGTAGGCGGTTCCGAGAACAGCCGACACCTCGACTTCCACTTCGTAGACGGCGGACGTACCGCCTTTTTTAGGATCGTCTGCCACGAGATGTCTCCGCGCTAAACAAAGAATCGATTTCGGGCGCGATCATATCACGGCTTGCGCCACGCGAACAGCCGCCAAGCTGCTAACCATTCGTTAAGCGGCCATGGTCTAGGAAAAGCGGTGCCCAGAAGGGAGGTCAGAATGACTTCGCCCCCAACCGCCGACGTTGCCGCCGCCGCAAGCCGGCTGGCACGACGTCGCAACCAGCGTGTGATCGTGCCGGTTCTTCGTTTCCTGCTCGAAGGCGAACCGTACGCCAGCCTCGATTGGAGTCTCGGCGGCTTCCAGATCGAGAACTACGCCGGCGCGCTTCGGCCCGGCGACGACGTTCCCATCCCCGCCGCCGGTCCCGAAGGCGGCCCGATGATGCCCGTCGGCTTGCGTGCCCGCGTTGCCCGCCTGGGTGACGGCCGGCTTGCGGCCACGTTCATCGAAATGGACGGGCGCGCCTTCGATCTTCTCGAAGCGACGATGCTGCGCCGGCGCCAGTATCTCGTCTCGCTCGCCGCCACGGCGCGCGCCGTCGCCTAACTACTTGCCGTACAGGATTTCGGGATCGACCGCCGGCTTGGCGATCTCCGCCGGGCCGTTCGCGCGCGCGGCGTTGAAGAAACAGTTGCGCCGCCCGGTGTGGCAGGCGACGCCTTTCTGATCGACCAGCAGCAGCAGCGTGTCGGCGTCGCAGTCCCAGCGGAAATCCACCAGCCGCTGCGCCTGACCCGAGGTTTCGCCCTTGCGCCAGAGCTTGCCGCGCGAGCGCGACCAATAGCAGACCTGGCGGGTCCGGAGCGTTTCCGCCGCCGCGTCCCGGTTCATCCAGGCCAGCATCAGGATTTCGCCGGTGTCGTGCTGCTGGGCGATGGCCGGAACCAACCCGGCGGCGTCGAAGACCAGCGCGTCGAGCACGCGGCCGATGGCGGCCTCGTCGAGGGCGGGCGGCAGGGCGGTGTCGCTCATCGTCGTTCTCCGGGAGGGATTTCCAGTCGTCCGCCAAGTTTCAAGTGACGGTCGAACGCCGTTATACTACACCAAGGCCCCTGGCGTAATGCCCGGTCGGCCGCCCCGAGGCGGCCCGTTCGAGACGAACACCGAGACGAAAAGGTCCAGGCCCATGGTCCCGCCGGAAACCCGTTCGGACTTTCTGATCGAGGCCCTC